>JAZNLD010000084.1:0-5770 GCA_045578925.1 Clostridia bacterium | reverse complement strand
GTACCTGCAGTTTCAGGAATAAAGCTGTATATTTCATCGGGAAGTTCTTCTTTAGTTCCGTCTTCATTTACCAGATAATACGTATCTGCATCCTCAAAATATTCGGAAATATCAATAACATTCCTTGTACCTGAATATCCTTCAATGGTATCCTCTGTCTTTATGCAGATTGGAGGCTCGGTAGAAGTTACTTCTATTACGATAGTTTTTGCCATTCCACTTCTGATTCCCTTGAAATAAATCTCAGCAGTGCCTTTTCCGCTTTCCAGTATCAGAGTTCCTTTTTTTGCACTTTTGATATTGGTTCCGTTAAGTGTTGCAGAGCTGAACGCTGAGGAAAAAGAGCCTGCAACAGTAAAAGAAAGTTCAATCTCGGCATTATCGGGAGTATCTTCCGAAAGCTTAAGCTTACAGTTGTTTGAGTTCCACTCGCAGGATTTTACTTCTGCACCCGACAGAGTGAGAGTATTGATATATGCGTAAGTATCTCCCCAATTTGTTCCGTCGACACCATTAGTGTAAATAACAGTCGGGGTAATTGTTATTTCCTCTGCCATAGCAGTTGCAGCGGAAAAAGCCATTATAATCGCAATAAAAAGCGACAATATTTTCTTTAATTGTAACATTTTAGCCATCCTTTCAGTTTTTTTATTGCATTTTTTACTGTTTTTCACCTCCGTGCCACAGTAATGCAAAATAAAAAAACTGCGGCAAAAATGCCACAGCTGTTTGTCTGTGTTAATTTCTGCACCTGCTCGACAACAGGCACAAATCACTCTTTTACCAAAAATTGTGGCAAGAGCGACACCATCAATGCAGGTCTTCTGACTTGCGCCCTCAGGCGAATGTATTCAGCCTTCCCGATTCCTCAGTGACTGACTTTCGTCAAAAAAATACATTCTCGGACGCTTACAGCGGCAGTTCCGTTCGGGATTTGCACCCGATTCTCTTTTCACCCGATATACCTAAACGGTATAACGGACACATTGTGTGAATTTATTTAATTCCTTATTATAATAGCATTTCTTTTTTGTAAAGTCAATATTTCCCGAGTGTAAACTTTTCTCTTTTGAGTAGACAAACCCGGAAAAAAGCTGTATAATAGAAAGTGGAAAAATATTAAGGAGAAAAAGTATGAAAAGGCTGACTTTCTTATTCATTTTAATATTTGTTTGCCTTCTCCCCTGCGCATCTTTTGCTGAGGGGCTTTTTGAGTACTCTTTTGAAACTCCTTCCGATGATACCTTCTGGTCCGGTGGCGTGTTTGACGGCTCCAACTATTTTGAAAACGGGTATCCGCTTTATGTGAATAATCCGTTTGGTGAGGTTAAGGGGAACAACGTAACCCATGTTCTTGATTATATGCCTACAGTAACGCTTGAAGGCGGTAAGGTTTATCGTATCAGCGGCTATATTTTCAACCCACTCAGCGCCTATTATCCGTCTGTGCGTACTTCTGTCAGTGCTGACAGGGGTTCTAATAACATTCTTCTTTCTGTAAGCGGTATCGGAGATGAGTGGAGTGAATTCACCTCCACCTTCTATGTCGCTGAAAGTGGCGAGTATAATCTCAGCATACATTTTGCCGATGGTCATACCGATTTTGGTTTTTTTGCTGATGAGCTTACTCTTACTGAGGTTGACTGCGCTATTTCTTTTATCAGGATTTTTGGTCAGGAGAAAATACTTATACCTGCTGTTGGGAGTGTGACAAGCTATTACCGTCCCTACCTTATTACGAGCGATAATCAGACTGTAGATATACTTTCACCACAGGATATTCATTTTTCCGTCAGCGACGCCGAAGGCATCAGTTTTAATCATAGGGAATTTTCGCTGACTGTTACATCAGAAGCGAAGATATCATCCGGGATTTATATTGACTGTGCATTGCGTAATCACGCATTGCTTGCACCGACATCGCTCTATGTTGAGTGTACTGATAATATGATAGAGGATTCGTCCATAAGCGGTGATGAATTGTTGTGGACAAGTTCTTCCGATATGACTGTTATGGAAGAAGGCAAAAACAAATTTATAAGTATCCCTACGAACGATTATGGTGAATACGGCTATTTTGCAACCATAAATTATTCTTCGTCACAGATTCTTATGGAAAATTCCATGTATGTAATCCGTGCGAGGGTTAAGTCTGACAATGCCGATCAGATTTCGGAAATTTATGCAAAAAACACCGCCAATGTCCGAGGCGGGACTCTTGCGCTCTCCCTCAATGATATTTCAGGTAAAGAATGGCACGAGGTTTTCGCGGCATTCGTTCCCGAGCAGAGTGGTATTTACGATATTGCACTTGATTTATATTCACCCAACGACTGTACAATTTATATTGATGATATTTCTTTGTCTTGTGAAAAATCAAAGCCTGAATATCTGACTCTGCACGCACCGGGAAATATCGCCGTTCCTTCGGTTCAGACAACCTACCCAGTTTCGGCACTTCTCCGCGACCAGCTTGGTAATTCGCTTGGTTCCGACAAAGTTGAAATTCTCCTTTTGAATCCAAACGCTTCCATTTACCTTGATAAAGAGTACAATCTTGTAGTAAATCCCGACACGCCTGCCGGTGATTATACCCTTTTTGCAAGATACTCAAAGGATCATTCTATAACAACAAGACTTGATGTTACTGTAAGCTATGATTTTATCGGTGATGGTGGCTTTGAAAACACCGTGCCTAATGAATGGTGGATGGTAACTTCACCGTTTGATTGCGATTTTTATATGCGCCACGATGGTCTCGGCAGGCGCGGACTTGTAAACTGCCGCGGGAATTATTTTATGCTTCTTAATAATTCCTATGTTCACCTGATTGAAAACACACCCTATGTATTCAATTCCTCGTTTGCCGTACCGACAGATTGTACGGGAACTCTTTTCCTTGAAAAACTTGACGGAGAGGTTCTTCCCCTTGCACAATTTATTATCCCTGCAGGAACTACACTTGACGAAAAGCTTCCTCCCGAACTTTTCCTCGCTGAAGAAGATGCTGTAGGAAGAATCTTCCTTTATGTAGAGTCCAATAACGGAGAACCATTTTCCGTTTATGCAGATGATTTATCACTGAAAAGTGCCTCTATTATGGCGCTGGGCGCACATATGACAGGAATTTTCCATGTCAACGGCGCCGCAGATGCAAAATTCCTGATTTATAACTCAATTACGGGAAATAGTGATTCTTCGACCTGCGTTATAAACTGGTATATATCAAGCTCAAGACACGGAATATATCAGGAACTTCCGACAAGTGGGGAAACAATTTATTTCGATACCACATTCCTTAATAAATACGTGTATTTTGAAGTTGTTCCGATTTGCCCTGTGACAGGATTTTCAGGTGACCCTGTCCGTTCTGCACCTATACAGATAACGTATCAGTCTGAGGATAGTTTACATCCGACATTTACATCTATTATAAATCTTGATACTCCGACAAGAAACTTCTTTGAAGATTCGTCTTCTCATTGGGGTAAAAACAATATAAATATTCTCGCACAAAGCGGTGTAGTAGCAGGCAGAGATGATAATATCTTCTCCCCTGACGAAACTGTTACCCGTGCAGAATTTGCAAAGATGCTTTCAATTGCATTTTCAATCAATGCTGTTTCAGACAATTTTGATGCATTTACCGATGTAGAAAAAGATGACTGGCATTATTCTTATGTAACTGCACTTAATCTTGCAGGTGTTGTAAACGGAACAACTGATACTGAATTCTCGCCCGATGAACATCTTACCCGCGAGCAGGCATCAGTTCAGATTATCCGTATTTATGAAAAGGCACTTTCCGTCATTGCACCTTTAAGCGAGGACGACTTCGCTGATGAAAGACTTGTATCTTCATGGGCAAAGGCATCTGTAAAAAAGGCTGCACGTCTTGGAATAGTTGAAGGTTACCCTGACGGAAGCTTTGCTCCGCAGGAGCTTGTTACAAGGGCGCAGGCAGCCAATATGATTTGCAATCTTGCAAGAATACTTGAGAGGTGATTGTTATAAAATGATGAAAAAGATTTTTAAAGCAGTCACTATTACTGCCTATGCAATTCTGGTTATCACAGCTATATATTTCATACGCAATATCGGGCTTGATGACCTGCTTTCATACACACCTGAGAACAAGATTATTGCCGCGCTTTTTATACTCGGACTCTTTGCTTTAAAAAGCCTTTCCATTGTATTTCCGATTCTTGCGTTGCAAATCGCAACGGGAATGCTTTTTCCTGCTCCGATAGCACTTTTAATAAACCTTGTCGGAACTGCAATAAGCTTTGCTATTCCCTACTATGTGGGTATGTTTTTAGGGGCTGATTCCGCAGAAAAACGAATTAACAAAAATGAAAAGTTAAAGCGTATTATCGAAAAGCAGCGCAGTCGCGAATTTTTCCTTTCTTTCTTTTTAAGAGTTATAAGCTGTCTCCCATCAGACCTTGTAAGTATGTATCTGGGACTTTTAAGATTCAGATTCCCAAAATATATGCTTTCAAGTATGCTTGGTGCACTTCCAGGAATTATTCCGGCAACATTTATGGGAAAAAGTATCCGCGATCCGAATTCTCCCGAATTCATCGTTGCAGTTGCAATTACGCTTATCTGTTCGGGAATATCAATAATTTATTATTATTTTCATATTAAAAAGAACAGCAATTAAAAATATATTTAGAGGTGACAAAAATGGTTGAACTTAAAAACGGAATTTTGGATGTTAAATTTACTGAAGTAGGTGCAGAAATTAAAAGCGTTGTAAAAAACGGTGTTGAATATATGTGGCCCGGAAAGGAAATGTGGTTCCAGACCGCACCGATGCTTTTCCCAATCTGCAGTGGTCTAAAGGACGATAAATACTTCCTTGACGGCAAAGAATACCATATGGAGAAGCACGGTTTTACAAGAAATGCTCCTTTCACACTTGAAAGTTCTGATGAAAAGAGTGTAACTTATCTTCTTACCGAAAGCGAAGAAACTCTCAAGGTTTATCCTTTCGCGTTTGAGCTTCGTATTGTTTATACTCTTGACGGTGATAAAATCAAGGTTGAGTATAAGGTAAAGAATAAAAATGATAAGAAGATGTACTTCTCAATTGGCGCACACGAAGCATATTACACTCCAGAAGGTATTGATGCATATGATGTTATTTTCAGCGAGAAGGAAAGTCTTAAATCATCATACTTTGCTGATGGCAATGTGCTTAATTCTACATTCCAGCTTACCGATAACACAGACACATATCACCTTACAGATAAGATTTTTGAGGAAGTGGATTCAATCATTATCAGAACTCTTAAATCACGCAGTGCTACACTCGTTAACCGTGAAACCAGGAGAGGCGTTAAGGTTGATTTCCCCTTTGCAAGTTCTTTCCTTATCTGGCATATGAAGGGTGCTAATTACATCTGCCTTGAGCCATGGGCAGGTTTCCCCGACGTTGAGGGTACAGACCACGATTTCACAAAGAAGGAGGGTATTATACCCATTGAAATCGGTGAAGAATATATTGGAGAGCATACAATTACATTCATTTAATCGGCTTCGTATTCAGCGCAGATCACTTTAAGGCGAAAATGTTTATTCGTGTGTTTAAACTTGAAAACACAGTAATAGTTGTTATTGTAGGGATTCATCAAGTTGAATCCCTAAGCGTGTCGATAAACCTATCGACGCGCTGGCAGACGAGGAAAAAGAAAGGTAAATCTGTTCAAGGCAAGCTCGTCGGCGTACGAGGGTACGGTAGAGAATGCCTTGGACAGAAGCAAGC
>JAZNLD010000083.1:0-17790 GCA_045578925.1 Clostridia bacterium | reverse complement strand
CGCTCGCACTGCTTCCTGATGCACCTGCGTTCTTACTGTTTTTTTCAGCGAACTGACCGCTTATTTTTACTTCTATGGTATTCATATTTTCCTCCTTGTAATAAACCTCGTGCGCTTTTAAAAAAATAACCCCCCGGTATATAATACCGAGGGGTTTGCCGAAAGTCGTTACACTTTTACGCTTTTTTATTTTTTATTTCTGATGTATTCATCCATCGCCGCCGCCGCTTTTTTACCTGCACCCATTGCAAGAATTACGGTTGCCGCACCTGTAACGGCATCTCCGCCGGCAAATACGCCTTCGCGTGATGTTCTGCCGTCATCACCGTCTGTCACGATACATCCGTGTCTGTTTGTTTCAAGGCCCGGTGTAGTCTTGTGGATAAGCGGATTTGGAGATGTGCCGATTGACATAATAACAGTATCAAGTTCAATCACAAACTCGCTGTCCTTTACCTCTATCGGTCTTCTTCTGCCACTTTCATCAGGCTGACCAAGTTCCATTTTTATACACTTTATACCCGTTACATTTCCGTTTTCATCACCAAGGATTTCAATGGGGTTAGTAAGAGTTTTGAAGATAATGCCCTCTTCTTCTGCGTGCTCGATTTCTTCAAGCCTTGCAGGAAGCTCCTCCATACCTCTGCGGTATACTATGTACACTTCTTCTGCACCGAGTCGCATTGCGCTTCTTGCCGCATCCATAGCAACATTACCGCCACCGACAACGGCAACGCGAGCACTTTTTTTAATCGGAGTCTTGCTGTCGGGCAGATAAGCCTTCATCAGATTCACGCGGGTCAGATATTCATTTGCACTGTAAACACCGCAAAGAGTTTCACCCTTGATATTCATAAACCTGGGAAGTCCCGCACCGCCTGCAACATAGACTGCTTCAAAGCCGTCTTCAAAAAGTTCATCAATGGTGATTGTCTTTCCGATTACGACATTAGTTTCAATTTTTACGCCCATAAGGGTGAGTTTTCCGATTTCTTCACGCACTATGTCCTTGGGAAGACGGAATTCGGGAATTCCGTAAACAAGCACACCGCCCGCTGTATGAAGTGCTTCAAACACAGTTACATCGTAACCGAGTTTACGAAGGTCTCCTGCCGCGGTAAGTCCTGACGGGCCTGCACCGACTACTGCAACCTTAAGACCGTTTGACACGGGGGCTTTTATTTCTTCCTTATAATTTTCACGGCAATAATCAGCAACAAATCTTTCAAGTCTGCCGATTGCAACGCTCTCGCCCTTAATACCGCGCACACAAGCGCTTTCGCACTGTGATTCCTGGGGACAAACTCGTCCGCAGATTGCAGGAAGCGCACTTGACTGACTTATAACATCATATGCACCTTTAATGTCCTCGTTTGCAAGCTTTTCAATAAAAAGCGGAATGTCAATTTCAACGGGACACTTTTTCTGGCACGGTTTTGTCTTACAGTTAAGACAACGCTTTGCCTCGTTTATTGCCATTTCATAGGTGTAGCCTGTCGCAACCTCTTTAAAGTTTCGTCTTCTTTCATCAGGAGCCTGTGCAGGCATAGGTGTTTTTTTCATTTCCATATTTGCCATATCACAAAACCTCCTTTTTAAGAAGGTTACAGCTTTTTTCGCGTCGCCTTCCTTCAAATTCGCGGTAGACACCGCTTCTTTTTATAGCTTCATCAAAATCTACCTGATGTCCGTCAAAATCAGGGCCGTCAACGCAGGCGAATTTTGTTTCGCCGCCAACGGTAAGTCGGCAACCGCCGCACATTCCTGTTCCGTCAACCATAATGGGGTTCATCGAAACGGTAGTCTTGATACCATATTTTTTTGTCAAAAGACTTACAAACTTCATCATAACAAGTGGGCCGATTGCGATAACTTCGTCATACTCGTTACCTTCGGAAATAAGTTTTTCAAGAGCCTCAGTAACAAGTCCCTTTTCACCATGGCTTCCGTCGTCGGTCATAATTTTCAAAATGTCGCTGACGCAGTTAAACTCGTCCTCTAAAATTACGAGGTCTTTGTTTCTGAAGCCTACGATGCTATGAACAACGGCACCGTTTTTGTGAAGCTTCTTCGCAACGGGATATGCAATCGCCGAGCCTACTCCGCCGCCGATAACGCAGACTTTTTTAAGTCCGTCAAGTTCACTTGCGCTGCCGAGCGGCCCCACAAAATCGCAGATACTCTCACCCGCAGAAAGAGAATTAAGTTCCATTGTGGCTTCGCCTACAATCTGGAATATAATTGTGATAGTTCCCTTTTCGCGATCGTAATCTGCGATAGTAAGCGGAACGCGTTCGCTATCCTCTTTCGCACGGAAAATTATAAACTGTCCTGCCTGCGCCTTCTTCGCAACAAGCGGAGCTTCTACAACCATTTTTGTAACCGTTGGATTAAGCGGCGTTTTTTCAAGAATTTTATACATTTTATCCAACCTTCAATCAAGAAAATTTATAGTTTTCCTTTAATTATACTACCATTTTTCCCTGATTTCAAGGTCTGTATTGAATTTTATTGGGGGGTGTTTGGGTTTATTTATTATAAATTTTGTATTGTTGCGCCTGCTTGTAATCGTACTCAACGGTGTGCGTACCTGCGGGAAGCCCCAGAATTTCTGCGCTTTCTTCGTCAAGATAACCCATTGTCTGCCATTTTTCAATCGCCCACTTTATACTATCCTGACTTCGGTTATGAGCTCTGTCTGTTTCCTGTCTTTGTTGCTCTTTCAGAAGGTTCTGGTAGTCGCGGTTATCGGCATATTTTTTGTACGCAAATTCGTCTTTCTTTCGTTCCTCTTCAGTGAGCGAAAGTTGATAGTTTCGGTCGTCAACGATCTTCTGATACTCGAACTCTTTTTCCTTGCGAGACTCATCGTCAAGATACTTCTGATACTCGCGGTCATCCACACTCTTTTGATACTCAAATTCTTTGTCCTTACGCGCTTCGCCGTCAAGATATTTCTGGTACTCGCGTTCATCAAGAAACTTTTGGTACTCAAACTCTTCATCCTTGCGTTTCTCTTCAGCGCGATACTTTTCCTCTTCGCGTTCTTCCTCACGCAGATATTTCTGGTACTCGCGGTCGTCAAGAAACTTATTGTACTCATACTCCCTGTTTTTATTGAACTGCGAAAGGCTGTCAAGGTAGAAGTCGTAGTCATCTTCCCTGATGTCAAGAAGGCTCTTGAGATTTTCTTCCTTTACTCCCAAATCATCAAGATACCTTTCGTACGCCGCCGTATAAAGTTCAGGGATTTTGTCCGTAAGCTTTTCATTATAATAATTACGGCTCTGTGCCGCGGCTGATGCGGCATAGCTTGATGCAACACCGCCTGTATTTACGGCAAGTTCACCCAGAAGATCCTCCATTGCACGATTACCCTCGCGGAAATACGCATCCTTATAGTACTGATAAAGCTCATCCTCCAATGGATTGTACGAGAATTTTGCGTCTGCAAGCTCCCTATAAAGCGCCTCTATTTTTTTGTCGTATTTACCGCTGTATGTCGGCTCACTCTTTTGATAATCAAACGAGCTTTCGCCCATGATATAACGCACAGCCTCGTCGTAAACCTCATCCCTTGCATACTTGATAAGCCCGTCCGTTCCGGAAGCCTTGTTAACTCTTTTTGCAAGGGTATTTGCAACGCTCTGCCTTGATGCACCATTATCCATCTGATCGCGCAGGACAATGGAGTAATCTGTCTTGTCAAGCCATCCGCTGTAGCGGTTTGTTTTTTCATAAGAAAGCTTCTCGCCGTCAATTTTTTCGTTACGGCTCTTTTCATATTCGGCTGCACTTACATAGTCTCCGTTTTTGACGGCTTCGTTTATTTTTTCCTGATAGTCAATATCCTTGTTATAGCTCATTTTCCTCCCCCTTGTAGAGTTTTGTTTTTGCGATGTCAATTTCTATGACATTGTTACTGTCAAGATGTGTCAGAATATAGTCAAGCTCGTCTCCCAACACACGCAGATAATTTTCAATTATGCCGACCTTGTCTTCTGTAGTTCGTCCTGCAAGGTCATTAAGTTTTGAAACATTCACCCTTGTCACCTCAGTTCACTGAAAATTCTCTTACTATTGAGTTTATAATGCTTTTTCCCTTGCCGGAAAGCCTTAACTGAACCTCGTGACAACCCTTTACCACGCAGGGGATGTTTATGTACCTCTTTTCGTCGCCGTAGGATGTGTTTACACACTCCCACACTCCGCCGTCCTTTCTTATTTCGGTGGTGATGTATGCACCGCTGAAAAGTTCGGCAGAAATATGAATACGGCTGTAGTTTTTGGTTTTATAATATCCCTCATCAAACGGGCGCAGAGTTATGCTCCACAAGGCGTTCTCGTCACATTCATCATCCATTTTTTCAATTCCGTTTTCGCGCAGGCGGTAAAGCTCGCTACCCGTAAAAAGGTATGAAGCGGTGTTTTTTATTCCTGATTTGCTCCACAGGTTTTTTTCGCTGTCCCACACAAATTCCTCGCGTCCGTTTTCGGTGTCTGCCGTGAGGAAGTAGCATTTTCCGTCAGTTCCAGCGCTTGCCCCTGAAAGAGTAATTTCGCCAAGCTTGTCGGAAATTCTTTGCGGTGCGCCTCCGTAGTAGGAATATATACCGCCGTTTCCTTTATAAATAAGTCTTCCGCCGATATTCACTATGCTTTTTTCATCTCCGCTGAGGATGCCGTTCTCAAACGCCCGGGAAAGCTGGAAATTGGAAGGTCTGGTACCGAAAAGGCGGTAGCAGGCATTTTCCTTGAAGAAAAGACATCCGTTTGTGTAGACTGTACAGGCAGTAAAATCACCTGCGGAATTGCTTTCAACGGTAAAACTGTCTGTTGAAAGACCGTTGTATTTGAAAAAGTTTGTGCCGTCGCCGAGTGCTGATGCGTAAATAACATTCTTTTCGCATCCCCATAGTCTGTTTTCATAACTGCAAAGGCAGGTGAAATCGGGGATTTTTCTTTGTATGCTTACAAATCCGCTTTCCGTGCAACTGACAAAAGTTTCCTCGGCAAAAGTCAGGGTGTTACCCTCTTTTGACACAATTACCACACTTTTGTTGTTTTCAGGCTTGTCAATACAGCCTTCTATTTCCACAACATCACCTGCGCGAAGGAATCTGAAAACATCTTTCATCAGGTTTTTGACCGTTACAACTTCGCTTTCAACAGTGTATGTTTCCGCGGTCTCGGAATAAGTTACACTCTGAACAATGCGGTATTCGTTTTCTCCGCATCTTTCGGTGTGGATACTGCCCGCTTTAAGGAGAGATATGTCTTTGAGTGAAGGGTTCCCGAAAACAACCTCTCCCTCTCTCGCAGTTGCCGACTCAAAAGTTACGATTTTCATATTCTTCGGAAAAAGTTCTTTTACAACGCTTCGTACTTCTTCCGTGTGCATGGTGGGAAATGTTATTGCGTTTCCCGTAAAAGTTACTTTCGCACCCTGAGAGGATGCATATCCGCGAAGATCACCCACTTCGTTCGTCAGCAAGTCGTAATACAGCTTGTCGGGGAAAACGAAAATCTTTTTTCCAAGTACAGCAAGTGTCTTTTCGCCTTCCGAAAGGTCGGCCACCTTCTTGCGGTCGTAGTAGAGCGCACCGCTTGTGGCGATACATTCCTTATCAGCAAAAATTGCCGCCGAGGGTGATTCGCACTCAAAAACGAGTGTACTTTTTCTTCGCTGGGTAAGAGCAGGAAAAAGTCGGTGCGAAACGGAAGCTGCATCTTCCATTTCGCCGTCGGTAAAATTGTTGGTTTTATTTATTCCGCCGAAATTTATTATGCTTTTCTTGTAACGGTTTCTTTTTTTGATGATTGGAAGTTTCATTTTATCACCTCGCTATTTTAAGCATAGTAAGCGGTGGGATATGCGTTCTTATGTAGTTTTTGCGAAACTCGGCGTAGGCAGCATCAAAAAGTGCTGCACTTGCACCGTAGTTTTCCATTTCACCGCTGAAAAAGTCGCTCATAGCGATGATATAAAGGGTGTATATATTGTCATACGGCTCACCCACGACAAGATTCTTGTCGGCATCTTCGGGAAATCTGTATGGCGAAAAATCATTTCTGAACATCGTTTCAAGCATGATTTTACCATCAAGTTCGCCAAGCCACCTGACCTTTATGGAGTCGGGGATTGTGTCGGGGTGAAGCCTTTGAGCCTCGGCAATAGCGTTATTTATCGTCATAGCGTTGCACACTCCTTCCATTCTCCGCCGAGGAATGTATAGATGCCTTTTGAAACATCGGGCACTTTTACTGCAGGAGTTTTATACAGAAGAGTGTTTTCAACCGTAAGCGATGACGGCAGAACGATTGTCGGTCTGTAGAGTCTGTAGTTTCTCTGCTGGGTTGATAAAAACTCACCACTTGCGCTTACCGTATACACCTTGTCACCCGATGTAGTTCGTGTAAAATACTCACCCTGACCCCCTGCGGAAAGGTTTGAAGGATTTTTGAAGAAATCAATTTTCTCCAAATCCTCTTTTGAAAGGGCGAAACAATATCTTGAATTATTTACATTGAGTTGTACACAGACAAGGTTTTTTCTGATTGCTTCCTGAAACTTGCCCGTGTACGCCTGCATAATGAGGTCAAGATTGCTCATCTGGTAATCTTCATTACCCTGATGATTGAATTTCACGCCCAGGGTGGGAATGGTTTTCTTTACAAGTGTGATATTCCCTGCACCGTGATAATCCTTTGCAACTATGATATACTCGCTTCCTTCGTTGTGCTCTTTCACGATGAGAATGTCACCGATTTCACACTCACCAAGCGTTTTACGGTTTTTATCGTCACAGATAATGCAGATGTCACCTTCTACCGCTTCGTCGGGGAGAGATGAACGCATACTGATATTTCTTACAACCGGTTCTTTGCCGTCAGTTTCGCATGCAGAAAGGCTTCCCGTAAGGATTCCGCCGTCTTTTTTAAGCGTTTTTTCATGGAGAGAATCGGCGTATTTATAAAAGTCCTCGCCCTTTCCCCCGGTATCATAAACGGCAGATAACATATCACCCATAGAATCCCTGCCGTCGTGTCCGCGGGGAATGAAAAAAGAAAGAACGGGGTTTTCAATATCTTCCGAATTGAGTTCTACATATGCTTCCTCGTCAGAAGAAAGTGTCACGGTTTCGCCAACAGTAAAAACAGGAGTTCTGCCGTCAATGCCGTTTGCACCCGTTTCACCCTTTTCGCCTCTTTCACCGCGTTCACCCTTGGGGCCTGTATCACCCTTGTCGCCTTTTTCGCCTTTTACTTGGCCAAGATTAAAACTTGCCATATAAAAGCCCTCCTTTTACATATTTCTCTGAGCAGCTTCGGCGTAAAACTCGTCGGATTTATTATCCATAAGTCTTGCAGTCTTGATGTCCTGACGCATTGACTGATAAATCACATCGGCAAACTTCTTCTTTACCTTGACCTTCTTGCCGCGTGCAATAACGCAGCTCTCGCCGTTTACTGCCACAAAAACATTGTCCTTGTAGTCCTTGTTATCGCGGAAAAGTTCAATTTCCACGAGAGTATTTTCATCAAGCTTCTTGATTTTTGTGTTTTCCTGATTCTTTTTGGTTGCCATAGGTTTTTCCTCCTTTATATTACCCCTCTCAGCCAGCAGAGCTGACTGAGAGGTTTTCATTTTGCTTTATGCACTGTGCATTTTGCGCTTTTTTACATCCCGAAAAGAGGGGTAGGAAAAAATTCTTCAGAACGGGTAAACGGAAGTCCGCAAGGACATCCCGACGGCGTACATATAGGTACGTCGAGAGGTGACGTTTGCCCGTAACAAAGGGCATCAATTAACGAAAAACCGACTTTGTGCGGTTTTTCTTCCTTGAAACCATTTCAAGTGGATTGTTTTTATATTCACTTTGCCTTTTTTCGTTATAATTCCCGCCCTTTGTGTTCTGGAGTATTTTTACATCCCGAAAAGAGGGGTAGGAAAAAAAGTTGCAGATTGGTCAAACTGAGACCATAGGTGTATACAGATACTCCGTGGTCGAAGTTTGTCCGAAGAAAAAGGCTTGTTTCAGAAGAAAATCGGCAATTCCGATTTTCCTCCTTAAGGCAAGCAAAAAACTGCCTCTTTTTGCTTTCTTCACTTTATATTTTTTCTTTTCGCCTTTTTCGTTCTGCGCTTTTTTTACATCCCGAATGTAGAAGCGGTTTCAATGCGAACCATATACGGTTCAACAAGTCTTACTGCAGCCTTTGTCGCCTTCCAGCCTGCACTTGCACGCTGATTAAGAGGGTCAGAAGTTCCTGCACTACCGAGCTGCTTTACGATATGCTGGAGGCCACCGCCTGCAATTTCAGTTGTGCCGTAAGCATTGTCAGCGAGGATGAGTGTCGCATAAACATCGCAACCTTCAAGACCTGCTTCACCGGGGAAGATTGTATCGCCGTTTGAAACGCCGTCTGCGAGCGCGCTTTCAAGATAGATTGCGCTGTCTGCAGCATTAAATCCTGTAACATTTACTGTTTCATAAGAATCGTTGTGCTTAATCTGAAGCATAGCTCCCACAAGTCGTTCGGCATCTTCAAGAGAGAGAGCTTCACTTACAACAAGCTTGTAGAGTGAGGGCATACCGCAACCTTCAGTTACTTCGCCGTCACTTGCAAGTGTAGAAAAGCTTACCGCAGTAAGATTTCTGCTTTCTTTTGTAAGGTCTTCTGCGTGGAAAATCTTGGCCTCGCTTGATTCAACGAATCTTACATTTTCAATCTTACCGATTTCGCCCTGATAGATGCCTTCAGGGTCAGAGTAAGTCTTGACATTGAGCCACTTGGGATCGCTCATAAGGTCATACGCTGTATCGGGGTGGATGATACCAACGAAGCTGCCGTTGATTGTTTCGGCGTTCATCTTCTTGAGGTAACGCACCGCGCGTCTTATAGCATCAACAGTAAGGTAGTGATTGTCATTATCACGGCCGCCTGTAAGAAGAGCACGACTTGCAACCTGACCTTCTGCGAACTGGACATTTGTACCGCCTGAAAGCACTTCACGGGTAATTGTGTCAAGTGTTCTGCCTGCCTGATTGCCGAGGAGCTTTGTCGCCTGAACAAGATTGTTGTCAATGGCTGTAAGAAGAAGAATATCGGAAAGCTCGATAAATCCGCCGTACTGCTTTACTTCCGCAGAAACTGTTCCCATATCAATCTTCTGACCTGTAGGAGTCACACCCTCCATAAGAGGAGTTGTCATCTTGGGAAGGGGATCAAATTTTCTGAATTCAATTACCTTACCGCCATTTTTGGGGATGGGGCACTTCTGACCGAACTGATCGTGAACGAGCTTGGGTTCTGCCATATCAATAAGATAGTCAGAATAGTATGTTTTCATCTGGGCTGAAAGGCCGCCCTCGCCATAGGGTGTCAATTCGCCTGAGGTATTTACTGTGCCTGTGGTTGTATGCACATTTTCACCTGCGGCAAAATGCTGTAAATTAAACTTAAACATTCAATAATTCATTCCTTTCTTTTGTTTGGGGTTGATTTCCCCGGTAGCGGGGAAAATGTCCGAAGGACAAAAGGGGCCCGCCGCAGGAAGCGGGGAGCATTTTTGTTGCGTCTGCGGTTTACAGAAACCACCCCGTCCCCGTTGTATTCGTTTCGTTTTTTTAAAAACTGATTTTTTCTCCGCGCATCGCTCTTTTTGCAAGGTCGGCACGCTGCTTCTTGGTAAGTTTTGATGCATTGCCAAAAGAAGAATTCCGCTGCCTCCTTCACTGCCGTTTTCGGCAGGTCGGTTTGACTTGGCACGGATTGAGTCTACAACCTTCTTTTCAGCATCCTTTGAGTTTCTGTCAATGATTGAGTCAATGTTTATAACCTCGTACGCATCCTTGACCTTGACACCTGCTCTTAAAAGTCTTACAAATTCGGGATTCTTAATCTCTGCTTCAAAATCAAAGTCGGGATAAGTTTCCTTTGTTTCCTCGACCTGCTTTTTAAGCTCTTCTGCACGGGTCTGCATCTGGGCGTTTTTTCTTTCTTCCTCAAAACGCTGTTTGAGTGCACGGTTTTCCATGACCAATCTTCTTATGAGTTCAATGTTCTTGTCTTCTGTGAGAGTATTTTTTTCTTCCTTCACAGATTTCACCTCCTTTAATCTTCTGCTGATGATTTTCTGCACTTTTTTTGAAAACTGTTCTTTGTACTCGCCTTCAATCAATGCTTCAAATTCAGCATCCTTATCTCTTCTGCCTTCGGCGGCAAGGCTTTCTTTTCCGCCCGTATGCGACGCGCTGACCGCCGCGTTTTTTTCAGCATCTATACTATCCCCTGCCTGCGCGCTATGGGTAGGGGTTGTACGCTTTTTATCGTCCTTCATAGATTACATCCTTTCGCTTATTTCCCTTATTTTTTCTTCTATTGCCCTTTTTCCGTCGAAATCCATAATTTCAAGCGCGGCAAGTGACTGCACCGCGTTTTCGGGACTAAAGAAGCCAAGTCTGAAAAGCTCTTTTGCAAGCTCGTTCTGTGCAAGTCGGGTGTAGGGACTCTTTTTCTGGGTCTTCACCGCAATATCAAACACGCTTTTTCTGTAAAATGAATTTTCATCCTTTTTCAAAACGAGGTTCTCGTTACTGTAATCGGAAAATCTGTATCCGCCGTCGGGGAGCGCAATCCTGAACGAACGGCGTTCTGTGTAAAACTGACGGATAAGCTCAATGCACAGATAATTTATGCGGGTAAATGCACGATAAGTGGTTTTGAGCATATCGCGGCTGACCTTGTTACCTGCTTCCTGAAGTGCGGCAATAGCACTTGCCGCCGTTACGCCACCGCCCGCATTACCGCGGTTAAAGTCACTGTTCGAGCTTGTTTCCTTAAGCTCGTCAATTTTCATCTGCAGAATATTCATACACGATGACGGAAGCGACGCCACGCTTATCGGACGCAGTCTTTCTTCGTTTATATCGCCCTCAACGTGAACAATCGGACGCGACCAGTCTAAAAATTCCTGCTCGTTCACGCCTGCGCTGATTTTGGCGAAATATCTTGGTTTTGCCGCCATAAGAGCATTGTCAAGTATTGCATCGTTGAGGCGGTCAATGTACATCTGGGGATTTTTTGTAACTGCCACAAGTCCGAAGCCAACAGGCGTTCCCTCTTCGGGAAAAAGCGTGTCAAGCACTATCGGATATTCGCCGTGGTCGTACCATCCGCGCGATTCATATTCAACAAGATTTTCCGACGCAAAAAGAAGGTTTTTACCTACAAATTTTGCATAGTGAAGAATGTTTTTCCCTTCCTCGTTTAAAACCTTGTAATACCAGTCAACGACAAGCACCTTGTCCTTGGTATCAACGGTGTCGTCGTATATGTATTGCTTGATGTCAATAGCGTTTCCGAGCTCCTTTCCGCGAAGTGTCGGATATTCTCTTTCAATCACATCGCGGTCACGCAGATCAACAATAAACAGATTCCTGCTTTTCTGAATGTCGGTTATGCCAGGCTCCCAGAAAACATTTAAAAGGTCAATTTTTTTAATCCCTATATCGCCAAGTCCGTTTTCAGCACCGCTGTTCCAGAAAACGCCGTACGCACACGCACCGTGTTTTAGCTTGTACCACCAGTTATCAGAATAAATTTCCTCGAAATTGTTGTGCTCGATAATAGACGGAAGCACGCCTGAAAGCTTTTCAGCCTCCTCTACATCGTCCTTGTCGCGCGGAAGAATACTCGCTTCGGGATAGCTGTCCATCGCGTCGGCGTGCTTCTGGGCAAGAGTGTTGAAAAGCCACGCGCTGACACTTCGTGAGGAATCCTTTTTTTCGTCTTTTGAAAAGGTGTCCCAATGGCGAAGCTTCCACCATTGTTCGTCCTCGACGATTCTGTTTTCAAGCGAGGACTTCGCCTCCTTATAATCGCGCAACACCTCGGCGGCGAGAGTAATTTCGCTTTCGCCGATTTTTCGTTTTCGGGAATTATTTTTCCCTGTCAGAATTTCATTTATCTTCATTTTCTTCCTCCAATTCGGGCAAAATTACAACGCCCGTTTCATTTTCACCCTTTTCACCGCCTGCGTTTTTATTCTCAGAAGCAAGCTTTTTCTCCTCAAGCGGTGAGAGTATTCCGTACATAACCCTTTTTATTTCCGCAAGCGAATCAAGTGCCTTGATAGCATTATTGAGCGCCTGCATATCCATTTTGCCGAAAATTCGTTCCTCTTCTCCGCTGTCGGCACCGTTTTTCTCTTTTACGATGTATCGGTAAAACTGCTGTTTGTCGTCAATCGCCTCGTCAAGCACAGCGGTCAGTTTATCGGCAATCCTGATTTCTTTGTCAAGAGGAGATTTCTTTTTCCTCATCGTCTGTCACCCCCGTCGATAGAAATTATACTGAGCAATATCAAGCGGGTCATACACTACTTCCTCGCACTTTTTCGGTGGCGGATTTATAGGATTCACCATCGCGATATACCTGACCTCGTCGTAGATGTGGTCCTCGGTTGCGGTATCAATGTCCTCCACATCGGTTTCGCTGTAAACGAGGGCGGGAACTGTTCTTATAAAATGCTTGCAGGTAGAAAAGACATAGAGCATAGGCACTCCGCCACCGTCAAAGGCAAGACGGTTATGAAGCTGCATTTTTCCTGCGATTCGCGTGTTGTCAGCCTTTTCAAAATAGATTCCGATGCGTTCCATCATCGCCGCAACACTTTCGCCGCGACTTTCGTCAAATATGGACGGGTCGGCAATTCCCGTAATGTGTCTTCCGCGTAGATTTATATCCTCTTTTTCAATTCTTTTTATCTGTCTGGCAATCTCCTGAGGCTCCCACCTGACTCCTTCGTTGGGTGTCCCTGTACAACCGTAAAGCTCGCGTATACGGTAAAGTCTGCCGTCGTGGTCAACGGCGTACCACCCCACCGAAAAGGGCCTTGAATAGCCAAAGTCAAATCCGCGGTAAATTTTCCAGCTTGACGGTATTTTAAAAGGCGTGATGACATGAGTATTCTTGCGTGTGATGTATCCGTCGGGGTTATTGCGCCATTCGGTAAAAACCTGACCTGAAAAGCTGTCCCAGTCACCGTACAGAAGCGCCCTCTTCTCGTTTTCGGGAAGCGATGCAAGCCTTGTTATATATTCAGGGTCGTTCTGCATCAGGATTTTGTTGTCAAAAATGCTCGACGGAACGAAAATACGGCTTCGGCGGCGGATTTCGCTTTTACCGTCGGGAAATACGATTTTCACATCGTCATAAATGGGTGTCATCGGCGGAGCAGGTGTTATAAACCTCTCCTTCACCCAACCGTGACCGATACCGCCGGGGTTAGCCTGTGCCCTTATGTAACATCTTGTGCCCGGTCCGTTAGGTCGGTTTCTGCTGAAAAGATAGCTGTACTCGTCCCATGTAAAATGAGTCAGCTCGTCAAAGTCAATAAAATCGTATCTTTTACCCTGATAATTCGTGCGGTCTTTGGTGTGTTGCATCGCACCGAAATAGATTTTTGCACCAGACGGAAATGTCCACGAATGTTTTTGCTCGTTGTATTTTGCATCGGGAAAAGAGGGCAGATATATTTCGTGGCTGCGGTCAACCATTTCGGATAATTGAGGATATGTCTTTCGCAGAATAAGACCGCGGTAATGTGGAATATTCACCTGACGAAGCGCCTCGGCAATGGCACAGTCACTTTTTCCGCCACCTGCCGCACCGCCGTAGAGAGCTTCATTTTCACGGCGTTGCATGAAAATTTTCTGTCTTGGTTGCGGTGACCATATTACATTCATTCGGAAATAATCTCCAGTATGTAAAATCCGCCCTCTTCCCTTGCGGCAAGGTGATATTTGCCGAGCGCTTTGCGAACATCGTCTTTTGAAAGGGCGCGCGGTTGTTCGCCGTCCTTTAATATAAGGACAAGATTTGCCGCCGCACAATCAAGCAGCTGACGAAGTGCCACAATTTCCTCGTGAAGCTCGCACACCTCGGTTTTGTATGATGCTATTCGTTTTTCAAGTCTTGCCTTTTCCATTATTCATCTTCCTTTCTGAAATAATAGTTTTCAAGCACGTGTGCAATCGGGCATTTACGCCACGAATAACTGTTTGCACAGTAATTAAGCAAAAATTCACTGCGGGCGTCCTTGTCGGGGAATTTGATTGTCGCGCCTTCGCAGTTAAGTTTCAGATAACTGTCCCTTTTGTAGAAAGGGCACTCCATAAGCATAGGCATTACCCATCACTCCTTCCCATTGTTTTAAGTTGTTTTTCATATTTCATCGCCATATATTTGCCGTAGCTCATCCCCATCTTCTGGGCATCCTCCTGAATGGCGGTCAAATCATCGTATGGAAGCGACTTATACCTGATGTACGGCGCATAACCACACTTGTAACGCGAACGACAAAACTCGCTGCAGGTTTTTCTGCGCAGGGAAAGTTCGGGGATGCGCCTGCCACATACAATGCAAAACTTACCGTAATATCTCATAGTACATCTTTCCTTTCGTGTAAGTTAATTTTCAAAGCATCTTACGCCTTACGTAAGTGAGTATAGTAGTGTGTTTGCCGAAAGTCAATACTTTTTGCGTAAGTTTTTTAAAATTTTTCTTGCATAGCACGTAAGCCTGTGTTATCATTATGATAGAAACCTTGACGATAAGGGGATTTTTACTATGAAATTACACGAACGCATAAAAAAATGCCGACTTGAAAATAATATGACATTGCTTGAACTTGCAAACGCACTCGGTGTACGCGAAGCAACTGCACAAAGGTATGAAAGCGGGGAAATAAAAAATCTCAAGCACGCAACCGTACTTGAGATGGCAAGGATATTTAATTGTTCTCCTGCCTACCTTATGGGTTGGGAGGATGATTCCGCTAAAAAGATGTTTCCGGACCCTAATGCAACTTCAGACTATGTCACATTCCCCGTGATTGGAGAGATCGCCGCAGGGTATGACAGTGTCGCAATCGAGGATTGGAGTGGGGAAACTGTTGATATTCCCGTTTCATATTTTAAAGGAAGGGCGCAGTCTGATTTTTTTGTACTGGAAGTAAAGGGTGATAGTATGTGGCCTGAATATCAGGAGGGCGACCGCGTTCTTATACTGAAGCAAAACACCCTTGAATACAGTGGACAGGTAGGCGCGATTTTGTACGACGATACAAATTCCACTCTTAAAAAGGTAGAATTTTCGCAGGGACAGGACTGGCTTAAGCTTGTTCCAATCAACCCCGTTTTCAAGCCACAACGCATTGAGGGTGAGGCACTTGAGCATTGTAAGGTAATCGGTATCCCCCGTGTCATCATCCGTGATGTAAAAAACTGATTATGGACGGAACAAATTCAATTTCACAATATTTTCGCACATAAAAACAGCAGGTCATTTAACCTGCTGTTTGTCTTTTTAATATAAACAGTTTGGGGACGGGGCGGTTTCTGTTACATATTTTCACACAAATATAACAAGAGCAGTTCATATACTATGAACTGCTCTTTTGGTTTTTATTATTGTATGAAACTGTTTCGTCAGTTTACTTCTATTGCCATCACTTTATCAAAGAGCGCCTTTATTTTTTCTACTGTGAGATTAGGTGCTCTGCGGTGGTTTTTAGCAAGCTCGTCCGTGTAATCGGAAAGCATATATGCCGTATATTTACCGTCCGCGTGTGTTACTGTCGGAAGCATTTCATAGCTTTCAACAGTTGTTACGCCCTTTTCCTTTGTGATAGTTACCGATGCCATACCGCCAAGGATTTTGTCAGTACCGCTTTGGTTAGAAAGGAAGTTACCGAGGCTATAGAAAACAACCGCGTGGTTTCCGTTTTCGCTCGTATGCTCGCACACGGGCTGAATTACATGGGGATGTCCGCCGATTATGACATCGGCACCATTCTGCACCATAAATTCAATATCCCTTTTCTGCTCCTCGGTGGGAGTATGGGTATATTCTGTACCGAAATGCAAGAATGCTACCGTTATATCGGCACTTTCCTCCGCTTTTTTAAGGAGCATCGCATTTTTGTCGCCACGGTCAAGAAGATTTACAAGATACGGCTTGTCCTCGGGCAGTCTGTAACCGTTAAGACCATAAGTAAAATTGAGAAGCGCAATTTTAAGATCGCCCTTTTCATATATCTTGATTTCGTTTGACTGCGCTTCGGTCTCGTTTATACCCAGAACGGCGATGTGGTCATACTTTTTCCAGAAATTTATCGTATGCATCAGCGCATTATAACCGCGGTCATAGGTATGATTTGTTGCGTGGGTTATAAGGTTGAATCCTGCCTTGGCAACGCTGTCGCCTACTTGTGACGGCGAGCCGAATGACGGATAACCGCTGAGCGTTTGTGTTTCGTCAACGAAAATTGTTTCCTGATTGATTGCTGCAATATCAGCATCCTTGATATAGGGCGCGATATTTTCATACAATCCGTCAAAGTTATAACCATCCTCGGTTTTGCATGACTTGTACACGGGCGAATGCATCAGATTATCGCCAACCGCCTTTATTGTAACAGTTACCTTTGCAGGCGGGAAAAGCGTAAACTTTTTCTTTTCTCCGTCCTTATTCTCCTGCGGTGATGAGAATAACACCACAAGAAGAAGCACAATCGCACATACCATTACTGAAAGGGTTATGACAAGCTTCTTATTTCTGCTCATACGCATTCTTTATCCTTTCCATACTGCGTTTTTCACCGAGAACCTGCTGAACGCACCAGATGTCAGGTGAATTTGTTCTGCCGGTGATTGCTACACGGATAACACCGCTGACATCGCCTACGTGACCTTTATACATTTCGGGGTTTTTCTTGAAAAGTTTAGGCTGTGGAGCATAGCCGAGCTCTTCACCGAGAGCACGAACCTTGCCGAACCAGGTAGGCTGGTCATCATTATGGTCGTATGTTTCCATATATTTCTGAAGGATAATCTTTCTGTCTTCCTCGCTTACATTTCCGGGGAAGCTGTCTTCAATTCTGAAAAGCTCATCAAAGAAGAAGCTGTAGAAATCCTTGGACTGTTTCCAATGGCTGATATCTTTTCTGGGCTTTTCACCGCCACGGCCGATTGCAATCATACCGATTGAGAAATCCTTGTCACGAGTAAGAAGTTCGTAGTATTCCTCGTCACATTCCTTCGCCCACGCGGTGATGTAGTTGTAAACAGTTTCGCTGTCAAGTGTCGCAAGGTAATTCTTGCTGACATCGTTAAGCTTGTCAATATCGAAAAGTGAACCGCTGATACCCATTTTCTTGGCAGTGAAGGGGAATTCCTTGGCGTCTTTTTCGGGGTTGTCCATTCTCCACTGTTCGTAGTTTGAGTTAAGAACAGTAAGAAGGTATTCCCAGACTGCGCCTGTAAGATAACCCTCGCTCTTGTAGTAATCAAGAGAAAGTTCAGGGTCTTTACGCTTGCTGAGTTTACGCTTAACGCCGTTATCAATTTTCATAAGCTGTGCTGTATGACAGTATGTGGGTGCTTTCCAACCCATTGCCGCAAAAAGCTGAACGTGGATGGGAAGTGTTGCGAGCCATTCTTCACCGCGGACAACATGAGTTGTACGCATAAGGTGGTCGTCAATAACATGTGCAAAGTGGTATGTCGGAATTCCGTCGGACTTCAAGATTACAACGTCCTGCTCGTTTTCAGGCATTGTAAGTTCACCACGGATTGCGTCTGTCACGGTGAATGTCTTGCCTGTGTTTTCAGGTGCGCGGAAACGGATAACATAGGGCTTGCCCTCTTTAATATTCTTTTCCGCTTCTTCAACTGTTATATTTCTGTGCACAGCCCATTTTCCGTAGTAGCCGAAGTTTTC
>JAZNLD010000082.1:0-10305 GCA_045578925.1 Clostridia bacterium | reverse complement strand
ATTACCGAGTATTTTAACACATCGAAGGCGAAAATCTGCCTCTAAAAATCAGAGTTCGGATTACTCACTTTCGGTTAAGAAAGGATTGAGTAAACTATGAAAGACATAATTTATCCTGTGCTCTCTATGGGCGCGTTAGGGCTTATCCTTGGAGCACTGCTTGCAATTGCATCAAAAATATTTGCCGTGGAAAAAGATGAAGTAGCAGAAGCTATTACACAGGTTCTTCCCGGTGCTAACTGCGGTAGCTGCGGCTTTGCAGGTTGTAGTGCATATGCATCTGCAATATCAAAAGATGGCGCAAAAATAAATGCCTGCAGTCCCGGTGGACAGAATGCAGCAGACGCTATCGCCGGAATTCTCGGAGTAGAAAGTGCGCAGGTTGAAGAAAAAATAGCAGTTGTTCGTTGTAATGGTACAAAGGACGTTGCAACAGACAAATATGTATATTCAGGTATTGAGGATTGTGGTGCTATTGCCACTCTTCAGGGTGCAGGTCAGAAATCCTGCGGTTATGGTTGCCTTGGCTTTGGCAGTTGTATAAAGGTTTGTTCCAGAGGAGCTATTTCAATTGAAAATGGTATTGCCGTTATCGATACCGAAAAATGTGGCGGATGCGGTGAATGTGTGGCAGCATGTCCTAAGCACCTTATTGAAGTAGTGCCTAAAAAGACAAAATACATCGTTAAATGTCAGTCTTGCGACAAGGGCGCGCAGATGAAGGAAAAATGCTCTGTAGGTTGTATCGGCTGTAAAATCTGTGAAAAGAACTGCGAAGCAGGTGCAATAACAATAGTTAACAACCACGCGGTAATTGACTACGAAAAATGTACGGGTTGTGGCGTTTGTGCTACAAAATGTCCCAAGAAAATTATACTACCGGTTATGAAAGAGGAGAGTGTAGTTGAAGAGTGTATTAAAGAGGGTTAAAGGGATACTTCTTGCTCTTATGTATGCCGTGATATATCCGATTGTGGGAAATCTCATTTACTTACTGTATACCCTATGGTATATGGTAGGGGATGGACTCACAGCGACCGAAGTTGAAAAAAGTGCAAATGATAATTCATTTGCACTTTCAATAATAATTGCGATTATTGCAGTTTGGGTATATCTCGTGATATTTAAGTTCAGAAAAAAAGATATCTCAGAATACATACATACAAAGAAAATACCGCTTATAATTTTTGTGATGTCCGTAGTTATGGCATTTGGTGGCAGACTTATCGTTGCTGTTTACTACAACCTTGTTGAAGGTGTGGAACTCTTTGAAAAATCTATATCGGAAGCGTCAGTGGTTACCCCGGAGCTCAGCACGGGATGGGATTACATCGTTGCAGTTTTCGGAGTTTTGGTTGTAGCACCGTTGTTTGAGGAATTTTTGTTCCGCGGACTTGTAATGGGAGAACTGAAAAAGATTATGCGTCCGTGGGCGGCAATTATAATTCAGGCAGCTCTTTTCGGCGTGTTGCACGGATTCCTTTTCCAGAGCATTTTCGCTGCGTTTATGGGGGTTTTCCTCGGTATAATTTATCACAAAACTAAAAATATCGGCGTGGCGGCAATTTGTCACGGAGTATTTAACCTGACATCACCGCTTATGTTAGAAGGACTTGCAATACGTGGAAACATCGTGTTTGCGGTCATCGGAATAGTGCTTGTAGCACTTTCACTATTTTATATTTATGCTAATACAGATTAAAAAGGATGGTTTACTATGATTAGAAAATATGAAGTTTCAGAAATTGATTGTGCAGTATGTGCAGGGAAAATAGAAGATGCAATAAAGAAAATTGACGGAGTAAAAAGTGCTCAGCTCAACTTCATTATGCAGACACTTACTGTTGAAGCAGAGGACGGCGATTTTGCCCGTCTTGAAAAAGAAATTGTAAAAGCAGGAAGAAAAACAGAAAGAGATTTTGAAATTACCGAGGTATAATATGACTAAACGCCAGAAGCGAAATCTAAAAAGAATTATAACCGCCTTTATCCTATTTGTAGCAGGAGCTATTGCTCCTGATGTTGCTGTAAAAACGGTATTACAGCTTATTGCTTATGCTATAGTGGGTTACGATGTTCTCCTTTCTGCGGTAAGGAAAATTTTTCATGGGAACTTTTTTGACGAGGAGTTTCTGATGACTCTTGCAACAGCAGGTGCTATAGCAATGCAGGAATTTTCCGAAGCAGCGATGGTAATGATACTTTACCAGACGGGTGAGCTTTTTCAGGGTGTCGCTGTCGGTAAAAGTCGTAAGTCCATAAAGGAGCTTATGAAAATAAAACCTGATTCTGCTACCGTTCTGCGAGATGGACAGGAAATAAAGGTAGCACCTGAAACAGTAGAAAAAGGTGAGCTTGTTCTTGTTCTTCCCGGCGAAAAGGTTGCACTTGACGGCGTTATTGAGGAAGGTGTTTCAAGCTTTGATTCATCATCCCTTACAGGAGAGAGTGTGCCCGTTGTCCTTCGTGAAGGGGACAGGATAGCAAACGGTACGATAAATATTGATAGTCCCGTAAAAATCCGTGTAAGCGGTACTTATGCAGAAAGCACGGTTGCAAAAATACTCAATCTTGTTGAAAATTCCGCCGCGCATAAATCTCAGTCGGAAAAATTCATTACAAAGTTTTCTCGCAGGTACACGCCGCTTGTGTTGCTTGCCGCGGTAATCACTGCGCTTTTGCCACCGATTGCTTTTGGGGCGTCATATATGGTATGGTTAAGACGCGCACTTGTATTCTTGGTTGTGTCATGCCCTTGTGCACTGGTAATTTCTGTGCCTCTTTCTTTCTTTGGCGGTATCGGTGCGGCGTCAAAAAAGGGTATCCTTATAAAAGGCTCAAACCATCTTGAGATGCTTTCCAAGGTTTCACAAATAGCTTTTGATAAAACAGGAACACTTACCCGTGGGGGATTTTTCGTTACGAAAACCATTACAAACGATTGTGATGAAGAAACACTCATCGAGATTGCCGCATACCTCGAAAGCTTTTCGGCACATCCGATTGCTCTTTCTGTAGTGAATGCTTATGGAAAGGAAATTGACAAAACCCGTATCAGCGATGTTCTGAATGTTGCAGGGCGTGGTATAAAGGCGAAACTTGACTTAAAAGACGCTCTCGCAGGAAGCGTTGAGTTTATGCGTGAAAATGGTATCGATGTAAAAGATATTGAAGAAGTTGGAACGGTTGTCCATATTGCTTTTGATAAGAAGTATATGGGTGCAATAGTTCTTACTGATGAACTTAAAGAAAATTCAAAAGAAGCGATTGAAGACCTCAAAAAGAACGGTATTAAAAAGACTATTATGCTTACCGGCGACAATCCTCTTGTTGCGGTGCGTGTTGGTCAGGCGCTCTTAATTGATGAGGTGCACGCGTCTTTGCTACCTGCAGATAAAGTGGAGAAGGCGATTTCTCTTAAAGGTGACGAGGGAAAGCTCGCTTTTGCAGGGGATGGGATAAACGATGCACCTGTGCTTTCCTGTGTTGATGTCGGTATTGCTATGGGTATGCTTGGTAGCGATGCTGCGATCGAAGCGGCAGATGTTGTTATTATGAATGACTCTCTTGCAGCAGTAGGTGAGAGTATTAAAATCGCACGTAAGACAATGAGAATTGTCCGCGAAAATATTGTTATGTCAATTGCTATAAAGTTTGGCGTAATGCTACTGAGTGTGCTCGGCTTTGACAATATGTATGCGGCTATATTTGCTGATGTAGGCGTTATGATAATTGCCGTATTGAATTCTATGCGAATGTTAAGTTATAAATAAAAAAGGTGATAGCTCAGGCTATCACCTTTTAATTATAATCTTCTCTGGTTAATAAGGAGATTATTTGTTTTTTGCAAAGCATTCACTACAGTAAACAGGTCTGTCGTCCTTGGGAACGAAAGGAACCTTTGCTTCGCCACCACAATCAGCGCAAACAGCTGTATACATTTCTCTGTTTTCTCTGAGTGATGCTTTCTTTGCAGCACGGCAGTCCTTACATCTCTGGGGTTCGTTCTGGAAGCCTTTTTCTGCATAAAATTCCTGTTCGCCAGCTGTGAACACGAATTCCTGTCCGCAATCTTTGCAGACTAATGTCTTGTCTTCGTACATTTTGAATCTCCTTACCTTTACCTATAAAAATATTTTTTACCATTTACGGTTACCACACCGCTTATGGCATATAGCAATTTAATATGCAACTACTTGTCCTCGGAAAGTTTTTCAAACTTCTTTTTTATTCGTTGCAAAGCGTTATCAACTGATTTTGGAGCTTTCCCGATTTCAGTTCCGATATCTGCGTAGCTTTTTCCCTGTAAGTAGAGGGATAATACCTGCAGTTCAAAATCAGAAAGAAGTCTGTGCATTTCAGTTCCCAAAGTATCCGCATTTTCTTTTTCAATCAGAATATCTTCGGGATTTGCATTTTTTGAATGTCCCAATATATCAGCTAATGTAGAATCCTCTTCATTGTCAGTGACAGATTTGTTTAAAGAAACGTAAAAATTAAGAGGTGCATGCTTTTGTCTGCTGGCATTTTTAACAGCTGTGAGAATCTGCCTGGTAACGCAAACATCCGCAAATGTTTTGAAAGTCACGCCGCGCTCACTGCTGAAGTCCCTGACCGCCTTGAACAGACCAATCATACCCTCCTGAATTATGTCATCTCTATCAGCGCCTGCAATATAGTACGAGAGCGATTTAGTACGCACGTAAACGAAATACTTACCAAGCAAATGGTCAAGTGCCTTATCGTTACCCTTTTGGGCAAGAGCAACCAAATCTTCATCGCTGAATGAGGCAAAGCTTTTTTCTGATGAAATATCCATACAACCCACCCCACTATATAATTAACTATAACATCCTGAAATATTATTGTCAAGGGAAAAAGTGCAGTAAATTGCACAACCGAAGACAATTTTCTGCACTTTTTTTGTCTATTTTTACCAAAAACGAGGAAAATACTCTTAATCTTCTATATTATTCAGCATCATTTCCTGAAATTCATTTCTGCTCATCAGAACTTTACGGGGTTTACTGCCTTCGTGCGGGCCGATGATACCACGTTCTTCAAGCTGGTCAATAAGTCTGCCTGCACGTGAATAACCAACTTTGAGCTTTCTCTGAAGAAGTGATGCACTAGCCTGACCTATCTCAACCACGATTTCAATAGCCTGCGGAAGAAGATCATCCGCCTCTGAATCATCGCTTGATGAATGGTCTTCAACGCCATTTTCAATATGCTCAATAACATCTTCGTTATAATGTGCAGTTGAATCGGATTTGATAAATTCAACTATTTTTTCAATTTCCTTATCCGAAACAAATGCACCCTGAAGACGAGTAGGCTTGCTTGCCCCCATAGGAAGGAAGAGCATATCACCTTTACCAAGGAGCTTTTCTGCACCACCCATATCAAGTATGGTACGGCTGTCTATCTGGCTGGAAACGCTGAATGCGATACGGCTTGGGACATTTGCCTTGATAAGACCTGTGATAACGTCAACGCTGGGACGCTGTGTAGCGATTACAAGATGCATACCTGCAGCTCGCGCCATCTGTGCGAGTCGGCAGATAGAATCTTCAACCTCGTGCGGAGAAACCATCATAAGGTCAGCAAGCTCGTCGATTACGATGATAATCTGCTCAAGCGGTCTGTCACCTGAAAGTGCCGCATATTCATTGTAGCCTTTAAGGTCACGTACGTTTGCAGATGCGAACATACTGTAACGCTTAACCATTTCCTGAACCGCCCAGTTAAGAGCACCTGCAGCTCGTCTGGGATCAGTTACAACGGGAATAAGCAGGTGAGGAATACCGTTGTACACCCCAAGCTCAACGACCTTGGGGTCAATAAGTATAAGCTTTACTTCGTTGGGGTCTGCCTTGTAAAGAATACTTGTGATAAGTGAGTTTATACATACACTCTTACCGCTACCTGTAGCGCCGGCGATAAGCATATGAGGCATCTTTGAAATATCGCTTACAATAGGCTGACCTGAAATATTCTTACCCATTGCAAATGCGGTTTTTGAACCGAATCTTCTGAATTCTTCGCAATCTATAACATCGCGAAGAGGAACCATTGATGTGCTCTTATTGGGGATTTCAATACCTACCGCCGCTTTGCCGGGGATAGGTGCTTCAATTCTTACGCCGAATGCGGCAAGGTTAAGAGCAATATCATCGGCAAGATTTACGATTTTACTTACCTTGACACCTGCCGACGGCTGAAGCTCAAATCTTGTTACGCTCGGGCCTTTGCTTACTTCAAGAACCTTTGCCTCTACACCAAAACTTGCAAGTGTGTCAACAAGCTTCTTCGCCTGTGTACGAAGGTCTTCAGGCCTGTCCTGAGAACCTGAAGGCACCTTTGCCTTCGCAAGAAGGTCAACAGGCGGAAATGTGTATTCAATATAGTCTGTTTCGATTTCATCCTCGGTAACTTCAATCGGGGTTGTGTCAGGCTTTTCTTCCTCAACACCGCCCGATTCTTCCATTGCCATTTTCTTGATGTCTTCGGGAATTTCATCCTTCTTGTCGCTGTAAAGATTTATCTTGAACTCGGATTGAGGTGAAGTTTCAACCGCAGCCTCGGTTTCGGGTTTAGCTTCCTTTTCTTCGTTTTTCTTTTTAAGCTTTTCAGCTTTGCGACGGGATATCTTATCGGTTTCTTCCTCAACACCGTTGATTTTGATTTCGCTATCTTCATCCCCGGTAATCGGGTCTTTCTTCATAGCGTCAGCGAACATTGCAGCAACAAATTTTGCCAATCTTATAAACGGCTGTGTTCCTGTAGTTATCACGAATGATGAAATAAATATCGTCAAAAGGATAATGAATGTACCAACCGTATCAACAAGTGACTTCAAAGGCAGTGCGATAAGTGCACCCACGATACCGCCTGACTGATAATAATTGCTGCTTTCAAGAATTATTGTGAATATTGTGGAAAGGCTCCCTGAAAAGAAATCAGGATTGGCATATGCAAAATAAAGCGTGTGAATGGCAGCTATTGAAATCAGCGAAACACAGGCAAACACATACCGATGTTTGTGCGGAACAAGTGTCTTTTTGATAAAAATATGAATTGCTGAAACGGAAAATATTGCAGGAATTGCAAAGCATACACTACCGAAAAGTGTTCTGCCTATGCCTTTGAGCAGTTTTCCGACAATGCCGAATGCATTAAAATAGTAGGACAAAATCAGAATAAAAGAGGCCGCAACGATGAGAATCAGGCGAAGTTCTTTTGACGGATACTTCGTTGCAACAGACGACTTTGTCGTAGAACGCGAAGTCGTCTGCGGAGCAGTTTTTCTCGAAGTCAGCTTCTTACCGGAAGGAGAAGTATTCTTTTTTGATTTTGTAGTTTTTTTCTTTGGAGTTTCCTTTTTTGTAGTTTTGGTCATTTTGTTTCACCCTTGACTTCAGATAGTAAAATTAAGGATTATAGCCACTATACCTGCCAGTGTGCAGTAAATTGAAAAGTATGAAAGTTTGCTCTTTTCAACAATTCTGAGAAGGAACTTTATGGCAAAGTAACCGCTTACGGCAGCGGTAATCATACCAACTGCAACAGGCAGGAAAGAGAGCGTCTGAGAAGTTGCTTCAAACATGTCCTTTATATCAAGCACAAGCGCACCCAATATAGCAGGAATTGACATAAGAAATGAGAATCTTACTGCAGTTTTTTTGTCGAGTTTGCAGAAAAGACCGCCCACGATTGTGCTTCCGCTACGGCTGATTCCGGGAAGGGTGCCGAGTCCCTGAAAACATCCTACACAGAATGCGCGCTTTACGGACATTTTTTCAAGGTCAACATTTCCGCCCGCAAGCTTTTCGCTGAGGAAAAGAAGTAGTGCGGTAATAATGAGGAAAATACCAATCTGCCAAAGAGCAGGATTTTCAATAATATCACCAAGCAGAAGTGCCGCAAAAACAGCAGGAATTGTTGCCGCGATAAGCATTACGATAAGTCTGCGATATGTAAACTCGGCAAGTCTTAAACCCTTGCCTTTAAATACATCACCAATCATTGCAAAAAATGCCTTAATCATCTCCCATATATCTGTCTTGTAAACGATAAATACTGCCGCAAGAGTTGCCACGTGGAGAAGAATATTAAACGACAAAAGACTGTCAGCTTCAGGATTCATTCCCATTATTTTTCCTGCGATGGAAAGGTGTCCTGAAGACGAAATCGGTAAAAATTCGCTTATTCCCTGAATAAGACCAAGTATAAATGCCTTAAAAACTGACATACATAGTTCCTCCATTATATAATACTTTTTACATTATACCATATATAGTAGAAAAAATCTACTCTTTTTTTATTATACAGGAAATTGCTTAATAAATCGTGAGTGAAGCGAACACCAATTTGCGAAGGCGACTTTTTTGTTTTAATAGAGGTTAAATCGGTTGACAATAATAAGGTAAAAAGGTATAATTTAGGGGATGGAGACACATTCACCGTTAACGGGAAAATCAACTCCAAACAAGAAAAGGAGCAAAACTATGGATTGTTTATTCTGTAAAATAGTAAATGGCGATATTCCTTCTGCAAAAGTTTATGAGGATGATAAGGTTCTCGCATTCCGCGATATTGAACCGCAGGCTCCGGTGCACGTTCTTATAATTCCCAAGGAGCATATTGCATCTGCAAACGAACTCAATGAGGAAAATGCTTCGGTTGTAGGTCATATCTATGCAGTTGCGGCAAAAATTGCAAAGGAAGAAGGCATCGCAGACGGCGGCTATCGAATCGTTAATAATTGTGGTGCAGACGGCGGCCAGACTGTAGGTCACCTTCATTTTCATATGCTTGGCGGTCGTTCACTTCAGTGGCCTCCCGGATAATGGTTGACAGGGTTAGCCTTTCAGGAAAGAAGTTTTAGTATGAGAAAAATTATAGATTTTCACGCACATATATTTAATCCCAAGATTGCACATCTTGCAATAGCAAACCTTGAACAGCACTACGGTATGCCGTGGGAGGGGCTTGGTACATTCACCGATATGTGTGAAGAAATGGAAAAGTCAGGCTTTTACAGGGCGGTTATATTTTCAACACCGACAAAGCCTACACAGGTAGTTATAAATAACGACTTCCTGTTCAATTTAAGAGATGAGCGTTTTATAGTGTTCGGTTCGGTGCATCCTGATTTTGACGATGTAAAGGGCGAAATTCAACGTGTGAAGAATCACGGACTTTTAGGTTTTAAATTCCATCCTGATTTTCAGGCATTCAATATCGACGATGATAAAGCACTTTTTATGTATGACGCGATAGGAAGCGACTATCCGATTGTGCTTCACGTAGGCGATAAAAAGCTTGATTTTTCAAATCCTGAGCGCCTTGCAAAAGTGCTTGATAAGTTCCCCGAGCATAAATTTGTAGCGGCTCATATGGGCGGTTACAGTACGTGGGATAAGGAAGCAAAATCTCTTGTCGGCAAAAATGTGTGGTTTGATACATCAAGCACCATGTGGGAGGTAACACCCGACAAAATGCTTGATATGATTCGTGCCCACGGTGCGGACAAGGTACTTTTCGGAAGTGATTATCCTGCCGTTTCGCTTAAGAAAGAGGCGGAGAAGATTGAGGCACTTGGCCTTACCGAGGAAGAGCTTGAAAAGATATTTTATACCAATGCTAAAAAATTATTGGGGTTGGAAGAATGATAGGTCTTGAAGAAAGTTTAAAACAAAACGGAATATATGTTACTTCTACGAAAGGTGACAGTATGAATCCGATGCTTGTTGAGGGTCGGGATAAGGTTGTAATTGTACCGCCTGTATTTCCACTTAAAAAGCACGATATCCCCGTTTACAGAAAGCAGGGGCATTACACTATGCACCGAATTGTAAAGGTTACGAAAAAGGGGTATATCATCTGCGCAGATAACCGTGGCGTGCTTGAAACTACCATTAAGGAAAGCGATATTGTAGGTGTGCTTGAGGGCTTTTATCAGGCAGGTAAATATATCGGCAGGGAAGATGAGGCATATGTGCAGTATTCCCGACTTGCAGAAAAAACTCTTTTAAAACGCGTTATAAAAAGATATACCAAAAGAGCAATTGAAAAAATAAAAAGGGTAATAAAAAAATAAGGCTACGACAGTAGCCTTATTTTTTTACCGTATAGGAATTTGCGTGTTTTTTCGCGAGTGGCACTTGTCTGTTTAAATTCTGGTCAGGACGCGAAATGGGTGAAGCGGCACGCTTCTTTTTTACCGTATAGGAATTTGCGTGTTTTTTCGCGAGTGGAATTTGTCTGTTTAAATTCTGGTCAGGACGCGAAATGGGTGAA
>JAZNLD010000081.1:0-6910 GCA_045578925.1 Clostridia bacterium | reverse complement strand
CGGAAACAGCGTACTTAAAAATGCTGACAGAATTCTTGACGAAAACCCCGAAATCCTTGCATTCCTTGAAAACTTTATTTCAGGCTTCACAACTGACCTGGCTGAAATTATGGTGAGAATTCAGGAATGGCTTCCCAATCTTAATGTGATGATAACAAGTCTTACTGGTAGCGTTTATGCAGTAGTTACAGCTGTTCTTAATATTATCATCGGTATAATTGTATCAATTTACATCCTCAAGGATAAGGAAAGATTTGTAGCACAGTTCAAGCGTCTTTTCTATAGTACAATGCCTAATGAAAAAGCAAATAACCTTATAGCATTTTTCAGATTGACTCACGACAAATTCGGCAACTTCATTTCGGGAAAGATTCTTGATTCGCTGATTATAGGTATACTTTGTTTTGTAATACTTGTTATTCTCAATGTTCCATACGCTGCACTTGTAAGCGTTATCGTCGGCATAACAAATATCATACCTTTCTTTGGCCCTTTTATCGGCGCAATTCCAAGTGCACTGCTTATTCTTTTTGCAGATCCTATAAAATGCATAACCTTTATAATTGTAATAATTGTTCTTCAGCAGTTTGACGGCAACATCCTCGGCCCGAAAATTCTCGGAAGTTCAACGGGACTTTCAAGTTTCTGGGTAATGTTTGCAATCCTTGTCGGAAGCAGTATGTTCGGTGTGTGGGGAATGGTATGCTCAGTACCTGTTCTTGCAGTTATATTCGCCCTCGCAAGTGACGGATGTCACATATCTCTCAGAAGAAAAGGCATCGATTATACGCTGGAAACTTTTGAGAGAATTGACCATATTGATGAGGATACAAACACTCCTATATGGATTAAGGGAAACTAAATTTTATCACAGACAGCTATTAGGGAGGAGTATATATGCAGGCCTTGTTTTCAAAGTTGTTGACATATGTTTTCGTTTTCATAATCTATCTGTTTATATATGTAATCATAAGAATGATATTTTCGGATATTCAGATGATGTACAGAAAAAAGACAGGCGGATTGGCAGATGCATACCTCAAACTTATAAATCTTCGTCATGACCTTGATTTTCCCGTTGATGAAAGCTATGAAATCGAGGATAATGAGGTTATCGGCAGGGGCAAGAAATGTAGTATCGTCATTCCTGACAGATATCTTTCAAGTCAGAACAGCCGAATTTTCAAGACATCGGGAAAATTCTATATCGAAGACCTTGACAGTACAAACGGAACTTATCTTAACGGAGAAGCGTTAAGCGATACGGCGGTTGAGCTTCTGGACGGCGATAAAATCAGCCTCGGAAGAGTTAACTTCCTTTTTGTTCTTCCTGCAAGTGCTGAAAAAGGAAAAGGAGAGAAGTGAGGGGTATGAAAAAACTTTTTCACAATATAAAACCGCTTCTTCTTCTGCTTGCCCTGAACGCAATAGGAATGCTTCTTATGATGATAAAGGGCGTAGATTCCCTGAGAGATATGGCGGTTCTTTGTTCTGCTATGTGTGGACTCAGCCTTGTGATGTATGCGATTATAACACTGTTTTCACTTGGTGACTCATATCTTTTTATAATTATATCTATGCTTTCCTCTGTCGGAATTATTATGCAATCGCGTATAAACCAGAACAACGGAATGCGTCAGATGGCACTTTACCTTGTAGGCGTTTTGTTTTTCTTTGTGGCGCTTTTTGTTTATAAATGTCTCCACAAATATTTCCGCAGATATACGCTCTACTATTGGGGTGGGTCAATACTTCTTTTTGTATTCACGGCGATTTTCGGAACTGTACGTAACGGCTCAAAAAACTGGGTTGTTTTAGCAGGTGTTTCCATTCAGCCCAGTGAATTTATAAGAATTTTATTTGTTCTTTCCCTTGCGGCAATCTTTACGAATGCACGTGTAAGTGACAAAAACAAGGATATGCCTGAAATCGAAAGAAAGAAGCTTCGTAATATGCGCCTGATACTTGCAGCGACAATTGCATTTTCAAATGCTATGTGTCTGTTTTTACAACGCGAATGGGGTATAGCGCTTTTGTTCTTTGCTATTTATATTGCCTTTTTGTACATATATGGGGAGAGTAAACTCTTCTTCGGTGCAAATATTCTTATGGTTTCTCTGGCGGCATTTGTTGGGGTTAAATTTATGAGCCACATTCAGGTCAGAGTTTCTGCGTGGCTTGATCCGTTTGCCGATATAACGGGAAAAGGGTACCAGATAGCACAATCACTTTTTGCAATCGGAACTGGTGGCTTTGCCGGTAGTGGTATCGGTGCAGGAAGTCCTTATTTCATACCCGTTGTAAGCAGTGACTTCATTTTCTCCGCAATTTGTGAGGAAATGGGCGTTTTAGGCGGAGTTGCGATACTTATGCTTTATTTCCTTCTGGTGTACAGAGGGTTTAAAATCGCACTCAGCAGTACGAATGAGTTTAATAAGGCAGTGGCAACAGGTCTTAGTGTAATGCTCGGAATACAGACATTTATCATTGTCGGCGGTGTTACAAAACTTATACCTCTTACAGGTATTACACTTCCTTTCATAAGTTATGGTGGAAGCAGTATGATAACAACATTTATCGTTATGGGAATGCTTCAGGCAATAAGTTCTGTAAAGGGGGAAGTAACCGATGAAATTGAATAAACGCATAATTACAGTTATGATTACGGTTCTTTCGCTTTTCCTGGTGCTTGTCTGCTATCTCACATATTTTACAGTTTTTCAGGCTCCCGAAATAGTAAATTCAAACTACAATCAGAGAATATGGGAAAAAGAGAAAAAGATATTGCGCGGAACTATTTACGACCGCACAGGTGTTGTTCTTGCTGAAAGTAAACAAGGCGAGGATACACAGGAGCGAATCTATCCGCACGGCTCACTTTATGCCCATACAATCGGATATAACAACCGTACTTACGGAAAAACAAATATCGAGCTTTCATTCAATAATTATTTGCTGAAAACCCAATCTGTAATAGATGTGCTGCGAAATGAAAATACGGATGGAACAGCCCTTTCAAAAGGGGCTAATGTTTCGTTAACGCTTGATCATTCAATGACAAAACTTGCGGCACAGCTTATGGGGAACAGTAACGGAAGTGTTGTTGCACTCAATCCCGTAACTGGTGAGGTTTATTGTCTATATTCAGCGCCCTCGTTTGATCCTAATGAAAAGAAACTTACGGAAAACTGGGATAAACTCAGCGAGAGCAGTGAAAGTCCGTTTTTCGCACGCGCAACACAGGGTTTATACGCTCCGGGCTCTACATTCAAGGTTATAACGGCAGCGGCAGGAATAAGGGCAGGCTACGGTGAATTCTCACTGCTTGATGAAGGAAAGACCATTGTAGGCGGAAAAGAATTTAAAAACGCATCACAAAAGGCGTATGGAAATATCAATATGGCTGATGCTATACGCGTTTCAAGTAATGTTTATTTCACACAGTTATCGCAAAAAATAGGCAAAGATGCATTAAAGAGGACCGGTGACAGTTTCTGCGTTTTGGAAAAAATTCCTTTTGAAATACCTACAAGTGCATCGAATGAAGCATTTGACGGAATTGACGCAGCGGAGCTTGGCTCTGTGTCAATCGGACAGGGCAAACTCAGAATCAGCCCGCTTAATATGGCTCTTGTGGCAAGTGCAATTGCTAACAAGGGTGCGATAATGCGTCCTTATATGGTAGATGAAGTATTTTTTGAAAGCGGCGAAACAGTTTTCACTACCCGCCCCGAAGTTCTTTCTCAGGCTACTGACAGTGCTACTGCAGAAAAAATAAAAGAATATATGGTAGGATGTGTAAGAAGCGGAACAGGAACTGCAGCAAAGGTTTCAGGAATAGATGTTGCTGGAAAAACAGGTACAGCTGAAAATGAACGCGCAGGACAGACTCACGCATGGTTTATAGGCTTTGCGCCCGCGGATAATCCGCAGATTGCAATCTGCGTAATGAAGGAATATTCAGGTCGTGGAGGCGGTAGTGTCTGCGCACCTATTGCAGCACAACTTATCGGCAATGCGCTCAGCAGCGGACTTATAACAAAATAATGAAAACCGTGTAATACGGATGTGTTGCACGGTTTTTTGATGTGCTTCTAACGAAAATGGTTGATTCAGAAACGATTTATCGCTGCTAAAAAAAGCCTTTTGATGTTTGTTTTGCAAAGCACCTTATCTTGACATAATGGTCATATTGTAGTATAATAAATTAACATATGTGAGTTAGGAGAGTAATTCTTATGACTAAAGATGTTACACTTGTTGTAATGGCAGCAGGAATGGGAAGCCGTTTTGGTGGGCTTAAACAGCTTGAACCAATCGGGCCTAATGGTGAAGTTATACTCGATTTTTCAGTATATGATGCAATAAAAGCAGGTTTCAACAAGGTTGTTTTCATTATTCGTAAGGATATTGAAAAAGATTTTCGAGAACTTGTAGGAAAAAGAGTAGAAAATAAAGTTAAAGTAGAATATGTATTTCAGGATATGAATAATCTCCCTGAAGGCTTTACTGTGCCTGAAGGAAGAACAAAACCCTGGGGTACAGGTCATGCAATATATTGTTGTAAAGATGTTGTCAATGAACCCTTTGCAATTATCAATGCCGATGATTACTATGGCAGAGGTGCTTTTAAGGCAATTTATGATGAACTTGCAGAAAACGCAGCAACTTGTATGGTAGGTTACAAACTCGGAAACACTCTTACCGAAAACGGTACGGTTGCCCGTGGAGTTTGTGACGTTGAAGACGGCGTTCTTAAAGGAATTACCGAACATACAGCTATCGACAAAAATAGCGGATTGTCTCTCGATTCAGTAGTTTCAATGAATATGTGGGGGCTTACTCCGAAAATATTCAAGCGTATAGAAATGGATTTGACAACTTTCCTTAAAAACCTTCAGAATCCTCTCAAGGATGAATGTTATATACCTGTGATTGTTGACAACACAATCAAGGAAGAAGGCGAGAAGGTAAAGGTTCTCAGTACCGATGAAAAGTGGTACGGTGTAACATACCGTGAAGATAAGGAATCTGTTGTAAACGCCATCAAAAAACTTTTTGCGGAGGGCTTATACGATGGAATCTAACATAGACTATAATATTTCTGATATACTTGCTCAATTTAAAAAGGGTACAAACACCGAATCATTTGGAAACGGACATATAAATGACACATATCTGTGTGAAACTTCTCCCAAATTCATTTTACAGAGAATTAACACAAATGTTTTCAAAAATCCCGATGCAGTTATGGAAAATATCTATAATGTTACAATGCACATAAGGGAGAAAATAAAGAGCGCTGGCGGCGATCCTGACCGCAAAACAATGTGTATCATCCCTACAAGAAAAGGCGATATTTATTATAAACACGATAACGGTGACTGTTATCGTATGTATACATATATAGACCATGCAGTAAGCTATGATGTTGCTGAAAGACCGGAAATCCTTATGTATGCAGGTCGTGCATTCGGTAAGTTCCAGCGTATGCTCAGTGATTTTCCTGCTGAAAAGTTGCATGAAACAATTGCGGATTTCCATAACACTCCCGTTCGTGTGCAACAACTTCAGAATGCAGTAGATCAGAACCTTTCAGGCAGACTTGAAAGTGTTGCAAAAGAGGTTGAGTTTGCGTTTGAATACGGCAAGTATGCCGCTGAAATAACTTCTGCTATGGAACAGGGTGATGTTCCACTCCGTGTTACTCATAACGATACAAAACTCAACAATGTCCTCTTTGATTCAAAAACTGACGAGGATGTTTGTGTAATCGACCTTGATACAGTAATGCCCGGTTCAGTCCTTTATGATTTTGGTGATGCTCTTCGTTTTGGTGCGTCATCTTGTGAAGAAGATGAAACCGATACAGCTAAAATCTATTTTGATCTTGAAAAATTTGAAGCATTTTCAAAAGGCTTCTTGAGCGAGCTTGGAGAATGTCTTACAGAAAAGGAAATTGAGCTTCTTCCGCTTTCGGCACTTATTATGACTTATGAGTGTGGAATTCGCTTCCTCGCTGATCACATTAACGGCGATACATATTTTAAGATTCACCGTGAAAATCACAATCTTGACCGTGCCAGAAACCAGTTTGCTCTTGTTCGTGACATTGAGAAAAAACTTCCCGAAATGGCAGAGATTGTGAAAAAATATCTGTAAAATTGAAAGAGAGTGAAATCGTTTGATTTCACTCTCTTGTTTTTACCACACAGGAAATTGCATGTTTGTTCGCGAGTAATATTTATTGGCTCGGATTTTAGTTGGGTCGCGAAAAGGGTGAAGCGGCACGCTTCTTATACCATGACTGAAAATGCACGGGGAAGATTAGTTATTTCGGCAACGGACAAGTCTCCGCCAAATTCACCGTCAATTGTCCATGGAATAGGCTCATTGCTTTCAAATTTTAATTTTGAAGATTTGAAGCTTATAATATCATCAGTTTTATCAAGGTCCTGTGTAAGAAGTGCAGTAACGATGTTCTGCCACCCCGCGGCAGTTTTGGGACGCTTAACCAGAAAAACCTCAAAAAGCCCGTCGTTAAGCGAAATAGCAGTGCCTATACTATGCTTGATTCCGCCAACCTGAAGCGAGTTTGTGACCATGCCCAAAATAAAATCATCTTCAAGAATAACATCGTCAAAGCTCACTTTTATAGGTATGGGCTTAATAGTTGGAAACTGACGGATGGCCTCCATAACATAAGCGAGATGCCCGAAAATATTTTTGAATTCCTGAGCAGTATCGTAAGATACCGATGTAAACGCACCAAATGCCGCCACATATGAAAAATATTTGTCGTTAATCATACCTGCATCGCAGAAGAAAGGATTCCCCTCAACTACCATTTTTGCCGCACGCCTGAGATCCGGAGGAAGTCCGATTGTTCCGGCAAAATCATTTGTACTGC
>JAZNLD010000080.1:0-5546 GCA_045578925.1 Clostridia bacterium | reverse complement strand
TTCCTAAGACCGCTTGGCCTCCGACTTCCTTGGAGAAAAGTGTGCTGAATTTGCCGCCAGTAAATATAGACTTGAATTCAAAAAAATCGAAGGGGAGGAGACCTATCGTATTTACAGTGCGAAGAAAGATGGTTTAAGTGTTGTTCTCATTTACGGAGATAACAGAAAGGCTACAGCCTACGGTATGATTGAATATATGAATTATCACGGCATCAGATTTATTTCACCTGAAGAATATTCAACTCTCTACGTAAAAGAGTTTGACCGTAGCGAAAATGAAGAATTTGAGATCATAGAAACTCCTTCATTCAAGTCAAGAGAATCATATTCGGAATTTATGAGTGATACAAGCGAGGACTTTTTAATCTGGGCATTCAGAAACAAGATAAATCGCCTTTTTATCAAAAAGACTACCAACCCTGAAATTCTTCATAAATTTTGTTTTACTACAACGGGTGGCGGTCACGAAATATGGTATCATTATATGGACATAAACCACGAATATCCTTACAAGCATAAAATATTCGGTGGAGAAGGTAAGCCTGATGATCCATATGAAGTAAGCCCGCTTTATAAAGGTGACGAAAATGGTGACGGCATTTTAACCTATGGTGAGGCGCATCCCGAATGGTATGCTGAGGTTGACGGTGTCAGAAGATTGTGGCGCGATTATGAACTCTTTAATCGTGTTGCATATCCGACAGGTGACTTTCTTTGTACGACCAACGAAGACGCTACAGGCGAGTTTATAAAACTGATTGTAGAATCTCTGATAAGCGGAGAAAACAAGGAAGCAACAAACTTCAAACTTTTCGGTCTTGATAACGGAACTTGGTGTGATTGTGAAAAATGTCGCATTCATAAGACATATTCCTATAGGCTTCTTATGTTTGCATACAAGCTTGACAAGGCTATTAAAAAGGCGACAGAGGAAGGGAAAATCAAGCGAAAAATCACTATTGAAATTCCTGCATATCACGAAACTCTACCTCCGCCTGATGAACCCTTGCCTGATGATTTCGACTATTCAAGAATTTATGTTGCGTACTATGTAATTGAGCGTTGCTATGTTCACAACATAAATGACGAAAAATGCATTGAAACCAATAAAATTCTTTGCGACGGACTTCTTGATTGGTCAAACGGCTACTATAAAGGCGAAATTATGGTTGGCGAGTACTATAATGTAAGCTCGTTTGCCGCCATGCCATTTATTTTTACAGAAAGAATGAAGAATGACATTCCGTTCTACCATTCTATAGGTGCCTGCCATCTTACATATCTCCATATGCTTGCAAGAAAACACGGTATGCAGGCGCTCAATAACTACCTTTACACTCGTCTTATGTGGAATAAGGATGCCGATGCAGATTTACTTATTGACGAGTATATGTTAGCAAGATACGGTGAAGATGCAAAGAAAATGAAAGAATTCTATCTTGAACTTGAAGATGCAGGGCAGAACTGTAAGTATATAAAGCACTATCAGGGCTTCTACGAAGGAAAAAATCGTGCCCATTCGAGATTTATAAATGATGAAGATACAATTTTCTTCCCGTTCAAGCACTCAAAGTTTGATTACCGCGAAGATGACTATCAGGCAGGACCTTCTCTTAAAGAAATGAAGGAGCGCTATGAAGCTGTGTTCAAGGATTTTTCCGAATATATAAAAGATAAAAAAACTCCTGCGCTCGTGGAAGATTACGACCAGCTTGAGTATGCGGTTTACACTCTTAATTATATCTATTACAAGACTCTTTGGAAACTAAATGAAAATGATTCCGAGGCCCTTTCCAAAGCAGACCTTTACAAAGAAAAACTCCTTAATATTACAGCTCCTTTGAAAGGTTATGATTACGGTAAGAGATTTGAAAACGGTTTTTCTGCACTTGCTATGCACGAGCAGAAAAGCAAGAAATAAGGAGGAATATTATGTCGTATTCAGCAAATTCAGAAAGATATAAAAATGCCGGATACAGAAAATGTGGTGAAAGTGGCCTTAAATTGCCTGCTGTTTCGCTTGGACTGTGGCATAATTTCGGTGATAATGCCGATTACGAAAATATGTGCAAAATGTGTTTTACCGCATTTGATAATGGTATAACTCATTTTGACCTTGCAAACAACTACGGGCCAAACCCCGGCAGTGCTGAAATAAATTTCGGAAAGATTCTTCATAATGAAATGAAACCTTATCGTGACGAAATGATAATAAGCACTAAGGCAGGCTACACCATGTGGGATGGTCCTTATGGTGATTGGGGAAGCAGAAAATATCTCATTTCAAGTCTTGACCAGAGTCTTAAAAGAATGAATCTTGACTATGTAGATATATTCTATCATCACAGAATGGACCCAAATACACCCCTCTATGAAACAATGTGGGCTCTTGACCAGATTGTGAAAAGCGGTAAAGCTCTTTATATAGGACTCTCAAATTATGACGGCGAAACAATGGAAAAGGCGGCCGATATTTTAAACGAACTTCATTGTCCGTTCGTAATAAATCAGAACCGCTATTCAATTCTTGACAGGACTATTGAGGAAAATGGGCTCATAGATAGCGCAATTGACAGAAAAAAGGGACTCATTATTTTCAGTCCGCTTGCTCAGGGACTTCTTACGGACCGTTATGTTGACGGAATCCCTGCAGATAGCCGTGTCAGAACAGATGGCAGATTCCTGAAAGAAGAAAGAGTAAACGCGAATATTGACAAAATTTTAAAATTGAAGGAAATTGCAGAAAACAGAGGACAGACTCTTGCACAGATGGCTCTTTCGTGGGTTTACAGTAAAGACGGCGTAACTAGCGTTCTTATCGGTGCGTCAAAACCTGAGCAGATTCTTGAAAATTTAAAAATGACAGAAAATTTGAAGTTCTCATATGAAGAACTTTCTGAAATTGATAAAATTGTAATATAAGAGGAGGAGATACTATGAAAATTAAAATGGTGATAGTATCGGTCTTGGTTGTAATTTTGTTTACAGCATGTGTCAATGTGAATATCAATCTTCCTGAAAAACAACAACTGCAGGAAAGTGCAGTACCGCAGAATGAAACTGTTGAAATCGAAGAAGTACAGTCCGCACTGCAATCTGCTCCTCAGCAGGCGGTGGTAAATGAGGCGGAGAATCTTCTTCTCAATATGGATTCTGCAGCCCGCAGGGAAGTAAATATTTTCCTCAGCAACTTCAGTGAGGCCTATTATGAACCGAATTCAGGCTACTGTAGTCTTGAGGAAGAAAAAATAGGTTTTGCCTACACACATTCATTCCTTAATTCGCCATCGTTGACTTTTTATGAGGGCGATTATATGGGAATGACAGCGGCTAATGTTGATGCTATACTTAACAGATTTTTTGGTAACTCCGTTCCTCACGAAACTCCGAAGAACAGCAAGGAATGGTTCTACGAAAACGGAAAGTTTCTTATGCGTGCTGCTTCAGGAGAGTTTTACGGGTATTTTTCAACTGCAACCAATATGACAAAACGAGCTGACGGAAATTATGATGTTGCCTTTAATATATATGCTGATTATTCTGAAGAGGGTATAGAAAGTAAGTCGGTTTACAAGCTTACCGATTCCGAAGCAACTGCAGCATATGATTATTGCGGTAGCGGACAAGCCGTTTTAAAGGCGAAAGTGCACAACGGAAGCAATACCTATGAATTAGTTTCTTATTCTGTTAATAAATAACAAAAGGAGATTTTAAATGAGAAAAATTAAATTTACAGCTTTTTTGACAGCAATTTTAATGATTTTAAGTTTCGCTATAACAAGCAATTCGTTTGCGGCTTTAGAAAAGAATTCTGCAAATTGGGAAAATCTTACCGATGATAAGGCAACCGAACTTTTGTATAGTGCATGGGACGGCGGAAAAGAAAGCTTCGTAATAGTGTTTTACAGAGATACCTGTGCCTATTCAAGAAACAGCGTTCCAATGTTTCTTAACTATGCAAAAACCAACGATATGAAAATATACGGGATCAGTGATACCGATTATCCGAATTGGAATACGTGGATGAAGTTTTTTTCTGGCAAAGGCTCTGTAGGATTCCCTGTTGCAATCGCCTATAATTACGATAAAGGACTTATCCACGCTGATGATTCAATCCGTTCGGAAGAATCGCTTTCTGAATTTATGAAAAAAGCAGGCTTCGGAACAAGTAGTTCAGCTGGTGCGAATAATTCAGCTTTTTCGGATGTGCCCAGTGACAGCAGATTTTTTGAAGCAGTTTCACATTTGGTTGATGAAGGTGTTTTGTCAGGATATGCAGATGGAAGTTTTAAACCTCACAATAATATAACCCGTGCAGAGGCTGCGGCAGTTATTACTCGTGCCGCAAAGCTTCCCGACAACTCTTCAAAGAGCAGTTATTCAGATGTTGATGACAACCACTGGGCAAGAAAATATATTATGGCAGCATCAGTTAACGGGATTATAAACGGCATCGGGAACGGCAAATTTGAGCCTAATGAAAATGTTACACGCAATCAGATTATAAAGATGCTTGTTTGTATGCTTGGATTGGAAAATTCCGCACAACAAAGCGGTGGATGGCCATATGGATATGCTTATGTTGCAAACAGAAACGGCATAATAGATAATAATACCAATATACTTATTTTCACAAGTGATTACGGCGATAAGGCAGCAACAAGAGGCGAGGTTTCCGAAATGGTATACAAGGCTCTTAAAGCTCAATAAACTAAACTTACCTACTATTAAAAATCAGAGGGGATACAAGTGAAAAGCGATAAAGATATTTCAAAGCTGATAATGTTAATCGGAATAATCTTCACTGTATACGGATTAATATTATGCCTTAAATCAAATCTTAATCTTGGAGTTGTACTTGTTGCAGTGATTGGGGTTTTCACCTTTGTTTTGGGGTTGTTTTATGAAAAGGTGAAGGAAATTACCGCATCGGGATTTTTTAAGTGGTGCAAAATTATAGTTGTTGCTCTTTTTTGTGTTGAGGTGATACTGGTTTCATTTATCGCAATATACGGGACAGTTGATACTGTGGATTATACTGAAGATGCTGTTATTGTACTTGGCGCAGGTGTCCGTGGTGACAGAGTAACATTACCACTTAAAATGCGTCTTGATAAGGCGATTGAATATCATTCCCGAAATCCCGAATCACTTATTGTAGTAAGTGGAGGAAAAGGCTTTCAGGAAACTGTTACCGAAGCATATGCGATGGAAAAATATCTTGTTGAAAAAGGTGTTCGTGAAAGCGCGATAATCAAGGAAGAACAGGCAGTTTCTACATACGAAAACATGAAATTTTCAAAAGAACTTCTTGACGAAAAGATTGGGGGAAATTACGAAGTAGTTGTAATAACGAATAATTTTCATATTTTCAGAGGTACAATCGTTGCAAAACGGGTAGGATTTGAAAAAGTTTCTCATTTTCACGCAGGATTGCAATGGTACAATCTTGTGCCGTGTTATTTGAGAGAGAGCCTCGCAGTTTTAAAACTACTTATTTTAGGTTAACAAAAAGGAAATCGTTTAGAAAAAACGATTTCCTTTTT
>JAZNLD010000079.1:0-2261 GCA_045578925.1 Clostridia bacterium | reverse complement strand
TGCAGCCTTTCTTATTTCTGCAGTATTCTGCATAGCCTTTGAAAGAGCAAACTTTCCCATATTCTCAAACTGCGCACGAAGCTCGGCGTTTTCCCTCGCAAGGCTCTCCAGTTCTCCCCCTTCATATTCTGAAAGACGCGTACCGGATATGGATTTATTTTGTGAATAATCCCCGCCATTCTGCATAGAATTATTATTGACAAAATCATCACTATATGATATTTTGTTAATAGGACCATATGTAGTTGGGAGGAACGGCAATTGTAGCCTATTACGCGCCAACCAGTTGTTGGTCCTATTTTTGTTTGGATCAAGATAAAGTAAATGGCTATTTTTAACGAAGTATTTTGTGTTATCAAAACTTTCAGGATTCGTTTCGTCCACTCTCGCATGGCTACTAACTATCTTTATTTCATTAAGATATATACCTTCATTATTTGTAGGTTCAAGTTCAAGGAATGCCACGATGGGAATATCATTCTCGTTGTACAATTCCCCAAGTATAAATATTCTATTGTTTCCATGCGTTTTGCTTGCCTTCTTGTTTCGTTCTTCCATTATTAAAATCGGGTTTTCAATCAAATAAGGAATAGATTTCAGCGTTCCGATACTTATGTCGGGATGTTTTTTTAATGTATCATTTATTTTAGTAGTACTCCATCTGATTTCCTGTTCTTTCACTCCTATTGATTTAAGTGCTTCAGAGGTTTCTCCTACTAAAAGGTTTATTCCGTTTTGTCTTTTTAATGGTCCTACCCAATTATCAAATGCCTTTTCAAAGTTGGGGTTGATTTTCGCCTTAACCTCCCCACTACTCTTAACATCCCTATTCTGCATAGCTTCCTTGTACGCCTTGCGCCACAGGAACTGTGCTTTTTTCTTTTCTTCAAGAAGTCCCAGGCGGTCAAGTACACCGTAATATATATCACGAACAGTGACCGCAAGCCCTCTGTCCTGGCGAAGAAATTCAATAAGCTCACTCTCATTATCAAAGAGTTCTCCGATATAATCGCAAGCAATTTCCTCGTTGATTACACCTGTATCGCTTCCGTACGCCTTCGCCTTTGCATTGAATCTCTCGTAATATCTTCCGCTTATCTTTTCACGCTCAATAACATATTCCTGATACCTCTGCCACTTTCGGGGTGCAATATCTTTCATTCTGTGGCTGAATTCGTGTGTTACTACAAACTTCCCGATATTCTCTGCATTGGAATTTATAAAGATACCTTCGCTTGTTATAGCACCGTCAAGTATGTTCCCGTCACCATCAACAAGACCGTCTACAAACATTACTTTCATACCCAAACTCTTTGCAAGTATCTTTGTAATTTTGTAGCCAAGAGGATTCTTCTTGCGGAACCTTTCGCTCTCCTCGGTTATAATAATATTATCAGACTTCTTTGCCCCTTCAGGAATACTCACGCGCTTTCCCTGTGAATAAATATCGCCATTCTGCATAGAATTACTCTTGACAGAGTCTTCAGATTGTGATACTCTTGTCTCAGGAGACAACTCGTCTAATGCTCGTCGGAGGTCTTTATGACCGTATGGCTGATTCGAGTTGTCTCCTTTTTTATGAAAATCTATGAGATACTGATATTGTTCTTTTCCCTTGTCTCGGATGCTGAAGGTCACATCGTACATCTCGCCATCCATTTCGATGGTGTTTTCAAATTTATACCAGTATTTCACATCTTTATGGGCTTTGTTTTTAGGTTTCGTTTCAGAATCCTTGAAACTTGGCTCTATTTCTTTACCCACAAAACGAGAATCACTTAAAATGTCAGCAATATCATAAAGGGAATTTATTTTTGCCTCGACCTCTTCACTTGTAGCCTTTTTATCTCCATACAGGTTTTTTTGAGCAGTAAATGTATCTCCCATAACCTGTATTTTTTTAGTGTCTGTATTCAATTTTACCGCACCAAGATTAAATACGGTTGCTATTCTTTCCTTGAATACCCTTTCTCGGGTTTCAAAATCCATATCTGCAGGAAAATCAGTAACATATTTCTTTATACCGGACTTCGTTTTCCCTGCATATCTGTATTTCACATTCGATAAGGCTTCGTCCTGAGGAGAAGCTGTCGGTTCTGCCGACTGATGAGGTTTCTTCACACTCTCACTCCGCACTCCGTACCCATTGTCATTCTGAGCACCGCGAAGAATCTCACTCTGCACTTTGCCTTCCGCGTTTTGCATCTGCGAAGCATCACGAAGCTGTACCGATGCTGCATCCTTGATACTGTTGATTGATT
>JAZNLD010000078.1:0-5871 GCA_045578925.1 Clostridia bacterium | reverse complement strand
GAGCTAAATTCGCTGACGCGAGCTAAATTCGCTGACGCGAGCTAAATTCGCTGACGCGAGCTAAATGTGCTAACGCACGCTAAATTACTTCGTAGCTAAATTGACCTGCGGTCAGCTAACGGCGAATTTAATTTAGCTACTCCGAAGGAGTTATTTAGCTATTGCGAAGCAATAATTTCACTTTGCACGAAAGTGGAAAATTTAGCTAAAATATATTGCATCTATTATGAACGTGAAAGTCAAAAAAGGACAAAGCATACTTTGTGTGTGCTTTGTCTTTTTTATTGTAAATCTGGATTAGTGATTTTTTGCATTTGAGCGAATTTCATCTTGCGTAAATTTAGAATTTGTGTCAAAATGATATGTGGATAATTTAATATAAATAAGGAAGAATACTATGAAAAAGAAAAATATTGATATGCTTTCAGGCTCTGTATCAAAAGGGAGAATGCATTTTAATTGAAATGCATTCTCTTTTTATTGCCTTTTGCTGCAAAATATGCTATAATATTACATCAAAGGAGATGTACATATGAACGAACTTAAACCAATGTTGTTTTCATCTATGAAAACATACAGTAAAGAAAAACTTTTAAAGGATATTATTGCCGGTATAATCGTTGCAATAATAGCGCTTCCTCTTTCAATTGCACTTGCACTTGCGTCAGGTGTAGGTCCTGAGGAAGGTCTTTATACTGCAATTGTTGCCGGATTTATTATATCTCTTCTCGGTGGTAGTACGGTGCAGATTGCAGGACCTACCGCTGCATTTGCAACTATAGTTGCAGGTATTGTTGCAAAAAATGGTATGGAGGGACTTGTACTCGCTACTCTTATGGCAGGTGTACTGCTCATATTGATGGGCGTTTTCAAACTTGGCTCTCTTATTAAATACATACCTTATACAATTACAACCGGTTTTACTTCAGGTATTGCGCTTACCATTCTTATCGGTCAGCTCAAGGATTTCTTCGGCCTTGTATATGCAGGTGGGGAGAAGCCCATTGAAACGATTGAAAAACTTGAAGTGTTTTTCAAATATTTTTCAACAGTTAATATTCAGGCGGTTATTGTCGGTGTTGTATCGCTTGCAATCCTCATCGGATGGCCTTATATAAATAAGAAAATTCCCGCTTCGCTCATTGCTGTTGTTGCAGGTATTCTTATGGCTATGAAAATGGATGTGTTCACAATCGGCGACCTTTACACTGTAAGTAGTGCACCGCCGAAATTTGTAGTTCCCAAATTTGACCTTGGACTTGTGAAAGCTCTTCTTCCCGATGCCTTTACAATTGCAATACTTGCGGCGATTGAATCGTTGCTTTCCTGCGTTGTTGCTGACGGTATGACAAACAGCAAGCATCGTTCAAACGCTGAGCTTGTTGCTCAGGGTGTAGGTAATATGGGTAGCGCGCTTTTTGGCGGCATCCCTGCAACAGGTGCAATTGCAAGAACAGCTGCAAATATCAAAAATGGAGGTACATCTCCGATTTCAGGTATGGTTCACGCAATCGTACTTCTTCTCATTCTTGTTTTATTGATGCCCTATGCGGCTCTTATTCCAATGCCTACAATCGCAGCAATTCTTTTCATTGTTGCATATAACATGAGCCATTGGAGACCTTTTGTTCATCTTGTAAAAACTGCTCCCAAGAGTGATATTGCAGTACTCGTAATTACATTTGTGCTTACTGTGGTATTCGACCTTGTAATCGCTATCGAGGTTGGCTTTGTTCTCGCGTGTCTTCTCTTTATGAAACGTATGAGTGACGAAACAGGTGTAGTTGGTTGGAAGTATGCTGAAGAAGAAACCGACGACAGTGAAAAATTGATTTCACTTCCCAAGGAAATCCGTGTATATGAAATCACCGGACCTCTTTTCTTCGGTGCAGCGGACAGAATTGCACAGATAACTGCTAAAGAGCATACAAAATGTATTATTCTTCGTATGCGTAGCGTTTCTGCAATAGATATTACTGCAATGAATGCTCTTTCAGAGCTTTCTGAAAAAATGCAGGAAAACGGTGTAAAACTTATTTTCTCTCATGTCAATGACCAGCCTATGCGTGTTATGGAAAAGGCAGGTTTTGTTGAGAAGATCGGTCGTGAAAACTTCTGCGACCATATTGACGGTGCGATTGCACTCGCAAAAATCATTCAGTAAAAATTTTTAATGCTGATAAAATCTTTTAAGGAGGTGGCGAAATATGTCAGCAGACAGAATAGGTTATAAGGCTCTTGAGGTCTTTATGGCTCATCCGAGGTGTAAGAAAAGAGCGTACGGACAGGGGACTACTTCGCCGCCGCAGTTTTCTCTTTTTTGATTATTCTGCTGAACTTTGAAAACAAAATAAATTATTAAGGAGAAAATTATATGTGGTTTATATTTGCATTATTAACAGCAATTTTATGGGGTGTTGCCGAACTTTTTTATAAAAAGGGTGCACAGCCTCAGGAGAAGTACTCTCATCTTAAAATATGTGTGTGCGTAGGTGTTGTAATGGGCCTCCACGCAATTTTCACACTTCTTACACAGGACATCAATTACAACCCTGTTAATCTAATCAAGTATCTTCCTGTGTCTATGCTTTATATTGTATCTATGGCATTTTCGTATTTTGGCATGCGTTTCCTTGAAGAATCAATATCTGACCCTATTGAAAATACTTCAGGTGCAATGTGCTCGCTTCTTTGTGTTATCTTCTTGAAGGAAACAATGTCATTGCCGGCAGTAATTGCTGTGATTTTTATGCTTATAGGTGTGCTTGGTGTTGGATTCCTTGAAAACAGGGGAGAAACAGTAAGAAAAAAAGTTCTCGGTAAAAAAATGGCTATCATCGCTTTCTGTATGCCTTTTGTATACGCAATACTTGATGCCGTAGGAACATTTGCAGATGCGTTTTATCTTGATGATTTTGCATCAACACCGCTTGTCGGAGTAACTGAAGAAACTCTAGAAGCAGTTGCGAATACCAGCTATGAACTTACATTTGCAATAGTTGCACTCATCTTATTTATATTTATGAAGATTAAAAAAGTTAAGTTTGGTTCAATCCCGAAGCAAAGAGATAAGTTCCTTGCTGCAATATTTGAAACTGCAGGACAGTTTACATATGTATATGCTCTCAGCGGTAATGGTGCGATTGCAGCGCCCATACTTTCATCAGGATGTATTGTAGCGCTTATCCTTTCAAGAATTTTCCTGAAAGAGAAGCTCACTCCCATGAAATATGTGTTCATAACAATAGTAATTCTTGGCGTGCTTATGTTGGCGGTAGTTGAGGGACCGTAACGCAGGAAAGAAAATTAAAAAAAATCTTGACATACCAACCAAGTTGTGGTATCATATCACAGTAACCGCGTAGAAAAGGCCTTAAAGTGTTTACACGCCTTAATAGCGAGTCTGTTTAAACGGGAGGTGCAACAAAATGTACGCAGTAATCAAAACTGGTGGCAAGCAGTATCAGGTAAAGGTTGGCGACGTTGTTTTCGTTGAGAAAATCGAAGGCGAAGCAGGCGCAGAAATCAAATTTGATCAGGTTCTTGCAGTTGGTGACGAAGGTAAGTTTACAGCAGGTGCTCCTACAGTTGAGGGTGCTACTGTATCTGCTAAGATTCTCAGCCAGACAAAGGGTAAGAAGATCATCGTTTTCAAGATGAAGCCTAAAAAAGGTTACAGAAATAAGACTGGTCATCGTCAGCCCTATACAAAGGTTGAAATCACAGCAATCAATGCGTAATTATGATTAAGTTTACTACGGTACTTGGTACCGATGGAAAAATCACACAGTTTACTGTAGATGGGCATAGTGGATTTGCCGAAAGCGGTGAAGACATTGTCTGTGCATCCGTTTCATCAGTTGTGTGGCTTACCATTAACGGCATTGAAAAGCAAAATCTCGCAAAGCTCAATTACGAGGAACGCGACGGTTTTGTGACTTGCACAATATCCGACAAAAAGGATAGCGGTGCAGATGTACTGCTTGATTCGATGGTGATGTTTATAACAGAACTTTCGTCGCAGTATGAAAAATATTTGAAATTTACACAGAAGTAATTCTGTATGCTTATTTTGGAAGGAGTGAAATTATAATGTTCGCATTGAATATTCAGTTGTTCGCTCATAAGAAGGGTGTAGGTTCTACAAAGAACGGTCGTGACAGTGAGTCTAAGCGTCTTGGCGCTAAGCGTGCTGACGGTCAGGCAGTACTTGCAGGTAACATCCTCGTTCGTCAGAGAGGAACTAAAATTCATCCCGGTATCAATGTAGGTATTGGTAGCGATGATACCTTATATGCTCTTGTTGACGGAAAAGTTAAGTTCGAGCGTAAGGGCAAGGATAAGAAGCAGGTAAGTGTATATCCTGCGTAAATCAAAAGATAAAGGCTCGGATTAAGTTCCGGGCCTTTTTTGTTATTTTATGAGCAATCGAAAGGGAGGTAGAAGTATGTTTGCTGATATAGCTAATATTACCGTGAAAGCAGGGAACGGCGGAAATGGTTTGGTATCTTTCCATCGTGAAAAATATGTGCCCGACGGCGGCCCGGATGGTGGTGACGGCGGTAAGGGCGGAAATATCGTTTTTAAGGCTGATAAAACACTTACTACCCTGATTGATTTTGCTCACAGGAAGGTTTTTACTGCACGTAACGGTGAAGACGGAAAAGCACGCCGTTCTTCAGGCAGAAAAGGTGAAGACCTTTACATCTATGTTCCCGTCGGAACAGTTATAAAGGACACAAAAACAAACCGTGTTATGAAAGATTTATCAGAAAACGGTGAAGAATTTATTGCGGCATACGGAGGTAACGGCGGTTGGGGAAATGTGCATTTTGCATCAGCCACACGACAGACTCCTAAGTTTGCAAAAGACGGTCTTAAAGGTCAGGAAAGGGAAATCACTCTTGAACTTAAACTTATCGCAGATGTAGGACTTGCAGGATTCCCGAATGTCGGAAAATCCACTCTTTTATCTGCAGTAAGTGCCGCACGTCCCAAAATTGCAAACTATCACTTTACAACTCTTGAGCCCAATCTTGGTGTAGTCAAAATGGGTGAGGGAAAGAGTTTTGTTATGGCGGATATTCCCGGACTTATTGAAGGGGCGCACGAGGGCATTGGCCTTGGACACGAATTTTTACGCCATATTGAGCGTACCCGACTTATCGTTCATGTTGTGGACGTTTCGGGCATCGAAGGTAGAAACCCCATTGAAGATTTTGAAAAAATAAATGAAGAGCTTTCGCTTTACAGCGACTCTCTGGCAACTCGTCCGCAGATAGTTGCGGCAAATAAAATAGACATTATTACAGACCCCGAGGCGTATGAAGAATTCAAAAAATATATTGCGGACAAGGGTATTGAGCTTTTTGAAATCAGTGCGGCAGCACATCAGGGTACGAAAGAGCTTATAAACCATGTTTCTGCAATGCTTGATACGCTTGAGCCTGTTGAAATATATGAGGCAGACTTCGTAGAGGAAGACTTTGAGGAAGAGCCTTTTGAAGTACGCAAGGAAGACGACACCTATGTTGTTGAAGGGCCTTACATCGAGAAACTTCTGCGACATTGCAATTTTGAAGATGCTGAAAGCATGCAGTATTTTCAGCTTGCGCTCCGCAGAAAAGGTATTATTGAGGCGCTGGAAAATGCAGGTTGCGGTGAAGGTGATCCCGTGCGTATGTATGAACTTGAATTTGATTATACAGAATAAGGAAGAAGTATTATGATATCTACAAAACAGCGCGCATATCTGCGCGGACTTGCAAATAAGGAAAAGGCAATTTTTCAGATCGGTAAAGGCGGTATAACGGACGAAATTCTTACCGAACTTGATATTGTTCTTGAAAAGCGCGAACTTATAAAGGTAAC
>JAZNLD010000077.1:0-4424 GCA_045578925.1 Clostridia bacterium | reverse complement strand
CTTTTTAACAAAAATCTGTTAGCTCTTTATTTATGAATAATCCGAAATGTTGTCAAAACGTTGTCACGAGGCTTTTGCTATCCTCAAAACCTCAATCATATTGCGGGTTTTCAGCGTTTTTGGTATTATTCCCACTCAATTGTGCCGATAGGCTTGGGAGTGAGGTCAAGAAGGACACGGTTGATACCTTCTACTTCGTTTGTGATACGGTTTGTAATCTTGTGAAGAACTTCGTAGGGGATTTCTTCAATAGTTGCTGTCATAGCGTCAGTAGTATTGACTGCACGGATGATTGCAGGCCAACCTTCGTAACGCTTGTCGTTCTTTACGCCTACGCTCTTCATATCGGGAACTGCAATAAAGTACTGCCAAACAGTCTTTGCAAGACCGCAGTTGTCGAATTCTTCACGGAGGATTGCGTCTGCTTCACGAAGTGCGTGAAGACGGTCACGAGTGATTGCACCAAGGCATCTTACACCAAGGCCGGGGCCGGGGAACGGCTGACGATAAACCATTTCATCGGGAAGACCGAGTGCGCTACCTACAACACGAACTTCATCCTTGTAGAGAAGTTTTACGGGTTCAACAAGTTCCATTTCCATGTCTTCGGGAAGACCCCCAACATTATGATGAGCCTTTACGCCGTCACTTTCAAGGATGTCGGGGTAAATTGTACCCTGTGCAAGAAACTTGATATCGTCAAGTTTTGCAGCTTCTTCATCAAATACCTTGATGAATTCTCCACCGATGATTTTTCTTTTCTTTTCGGGTTCTGCCACATCCTTGAGAAGGTCAAGGAAACGGTCAGTTGCATCAACATAGATAAGGTTTGCATCGAGACCTTTCTGGAAAACTTCAATAACCTGCTCACTCTCGCCCTTAGGCATAAGGCCGTGATTTACATGTACACAAACAAGTTGCTTGCCGATAGCCTTGATAAGAAGTGCGGCAACAACAGATGAATCAACACCGCCGGAAAGAGCAAGAAGAACCTTCTTATCTCCAACCTGTTCACGAACAAGCGTCACCTGTTCGTCGATGAATTTGTCTGCCAATGCTTTTGTAGTTATGCGTTCCATTGAATCGGGTCTTACATTTGTGTTCATATAAATCTCCTCCTAAATATTTGTTAAAATCAATCTTCAAAAAGTGGTGTTGAAAAGTATCTCTCTGCGGTGTCAGGAAGCACGGTTACAACTGTCTTTCCCTTACCGAGTCTTTTTGCAAGTTTTATTGCCGCGGCAACATTGGTACCGCTTGAAATACCGCACATTATACCTTCCTTCGCGGCAAGGTCTTTTGCGGTCTGTATAGCTTCCTCATCCCTGATGATACAGATGTCACTGTATATATTCTGGTTAAGTATCGGAGGAATAAGTCCGTCGCCGATACCCATCTGCAGATGCGTTCCGATAGAACCACCTGAAAGAATAGCTGCGTCTTCAGGCTCGACTGCCCAGATTGTGATGTCGGGATTCTTTTCTTTCAAAGCCTCTCCGATACCTGTAATTGTACCACCTGTTCCTATTCCGCTGCAGAATCCGTGAATAGGTCCGTCAACAGCGTTTAAGATTTCAATACCGGTGACGCCTTTCTGAACGGCAAGGTTAGCGGGTTTTTCAAACTGCTGTGGAACGAAAACCTTAGGGTTTTCGCGCTGCATACGAAGTGCAGTCTGCAAACATTCTTCAATACACTCTCCGATATTACCTGCATCGTGGATAAGCATAACTTCCGCACCGTAGTGCTTAACAAGTTTCCTTCGTTCTTCACTTACCGAGTCAGGCATTACGATAATGGTTTTGTAACCTCTTACAGCACCTACAAGGGCCAGACCGATTCCCTGATTTCCACTTGTGGGTTCTACGATAATTGTATCTTTATTTATTTTACCCTTTTTTTCAGCCTCTAGTATCATATTGAATGCAGTACGCGTTTTGATTGAACCTCCTACGTTAAGGCCCTCAAATTTCACAAGAATGCGCGCGCTGTCTTCATCAACCATACGCGAAAGCTTTATCATAGGGGTACTCCCTATTGCTTCTAAAACATTATTATATATCATTTTGACCTCCGATTGGTATTTGATACTAGCATTATATTATCAGATACCAAATCTTGCACCAGAAACATTCTGTGCCTTATTCTATAAATTTTAGCACAGTTTTATATACATTTCAATATTTTTTTGACAGAATATCAAGGATAATCAAAAAAAATCTCAAAGTTTTATGACTTTGAGATTTTTTTTACTTTATTAAATCCTTAATAACTTCGCCTGCTATTATAAGACCTGCAACAGACGGGACAAAAGCGATACTTGACGGGACTCGCTCTTCCCCTTGCATATCAGGGATTTTCGGTTCTTCCGTAGAGTAGAGTACTTTAAGAGAATTAACACCGCGTTTTTTAAGTTCGCGGCGCATCACACGGGCAAGCGGACACACAGTGGTAGAGTATATATCTGCAATCTGAAACATAGTTGGATTAAGCTTATTACCCGTTCCCATAGAGCTTATTATAGGGACATTCTTCTCGTTTGCTTTTATGATAATATCAATTTTTGCAGTAACTGTGTCTACCGCATCAACGATATAGTCATATTGCGAAAAGTCAAATTGTTCAGCATTTTCCGGAAGATAAAAAACATTATGTATGTTTACTTCTGCACTCGGATTTATACTCATGACACGCTCTTTGGCAACTTCCACCTTTGAGAGACCCACTGTATCGTGTGTTGCAATAATCTGGCGATTTATATTTGTGATATTAACCATATCACTGTCTATAAGGTCAAGAGTCCCCACACCACTACGGGCAAGTGCTTCAACAACATAACTTCCCACTCCACCGATGCCGAACACAGCCACGCGTGAAGATGCAAGTTTTTTTAACGCATTCTCACCAATCAACATCGAAGTTCGGGAAAATTCCTGCATCATATTATCAGTCCTCAATTATAATTTCCTCAAGAGGGCGCTTTGGTACATTAAGCACACCGTCTTCACCCATAAAGTATTTTACATCTCCGCCAATCATATCGCAGGCAACGCTCTCCTGCGCAGGTTCGCCTACTGCAAGGAGAAACAGAAGTCTGAGGTTTTCAGGGATGGAAAGAATTTCGCATAATTCTTTTCTGTCAATAGAAGCAAACCAACAGGTTGCCAGATTAAGCTCTACCGCACGAAGCATCATATTTGTTATTGCTGCACCTGCATCAACACCGAAATCCTCATTTTTCTTGATTTCTGCATCACCCAATATTGCAATGTAGGCAGTAGGTCTTTCGCCTTCTTTGGGAGTTCCGTCCGAGAGGTATCCTGCCCATTTTGTGTGCGGAAAAACCTTTTCTACTTCACTCTCATCAGTAATCGTCCTGAATTTGAGAGGCTGAAGATTTGCACCGTATGCTGCAAGACGGGCGCAATCAATAAGCTCGTGCAGTTCTTCTCTATCAATTTTTCTTTGTGTGAACTTTCTTATTGTGCGTCTTTTTTCAATCGCTTCGCGTACATTCATTTTATTTCAATCCTTTCAACCATTCTCTTTCCTTATCGGTCAGAGGAGCTTTTTCTATCAGTTCGGGGCGCTTTTTGTAGGTTCTCAGAATGCTTTGCTCTCTGCGCCATTTTTCAATATTTGCATGATGACCACTAAGGAGAATTTCAGGTACTTCACGCCCCATAAACTCCGGAGGTCTTGTATATTGCGGATACTCTAAAAGACCGTTGTAATGACTCTCTACGCTTGCAGTTTCCTGACTGTCAAGAACTCCTTCAATCATACGGCTTACGCAGTCAATAAGAACCATCGCAGGAAGTTCTCCGCCCGTTAGCACATAATCACCAATCGAGATTTCCTCATCAACAATTTCTTCAATTATGCGCTCGTCAACACCCTCGTAATGGCCGCACAAAATCACGATATGCTCGTGTTTTGAAAGTTCTCTCGCCTTATCCTGAGTAAGTGTTGCACCCTGCGGAGACATATATATCACATGAGGTTTACTTTCCCCTGCAACAGCCTTATAGGCATCGTATATAGGTTGTGGTTGCATAACCATACCACCACCTGCACCATAAGGGTAATCGTCAACACGGCGATGTTTATCAGCCGAGTAGTCACGAATATTTATGTACTGTGTTTCTATTATTCCTTTACCAATAGCTCTTCCTATTATACTTTCACCGAGCGCCTCAAGCATTTCGGGAAATAATGTAAGCACGCTGAATTTCATTTATATCAATCCTTCAATCGGAGTTATGTGAATTGTACCCGCTTTAATTTTTACATCATTTACAAATACGGGGATATTGGGAATGAGCACCTTTTCCCCATCCTTCTTTGTTATTTCAAGAAGATTTGAAGCATTATTCTCAATAATATTTGTTACCTTACCGAGTTCCTCACCGTCGGGTAGGATT
>JAZNLD010000076.1:0-9854 GCA_045578925.1 Clostridia bacterium | reverse complement strand
CAAATGATTATATTACCCGTGAAGAAGCAACAAAACTTCTTATTCTCATGGCTGGAATTGATGTTTCTGCTACAACTACTGAAATTCCCTTTGAAGATGTTGATCCTTCAGCGTGGTATGCATCATATGTAGCTGCGGCTTTTGAAAAGGGAATTGTAAACGGAACAAGTCAGACAACATTTGGAACCGGTGCGTATGTTACGCGCGAAGAATTGTGTACGCTTGCAGACAGAGCTGCAACGGCATCAGATATTTTCCTTGATGATGAATTTACGATTTTCCCGTTTGAAGATGAAGCACAGATTTCACTATGGGCGCTTAATTCAGTTTTGAAGATGCGTGAAAGCTTTATTGTTACAGGAATGGGCGGAAATGTGTTTAATCCTAAAGCACCCGTAACACGTGCGCAGGCCGCAAAGATAATTTACGGCGTTATTGCGTACGCTGCACAGTAAGCTGAAAAGGAGGCATATTATGAAAAAATATAAGGCTTTAATATCGCTGATAGTTGCAGCAACTTTATTTGTGTCAACGCTTTCAGGCTCTCTTGCTTTAGCAGAAGAAACCATAAAGGTTGAGAACGAGAACGGAGAGCTTGTTGACGCTATTATAGATCCTGAAACAGGCGACGTAATCATACTTGATAGCGAAGATGAAGAGTATATAGATGAGGAAGAAGCCGAAGAAGATTCCGAAGAGGAATCCGAGGAAGAATCCGAAGAGGAGCCTGAAGAGGAATCCAATAAGCTTCCTGAGGCTAAGCTTTCAGGCGTGGATTTCGTTCATGTGTACGACGATAGCTTTGAAACTATTTCTGATTACCTTAGAAGATTTGGTATACTCAAACTTGAAGATACTGAAGCGGAGCTTGTTCTTACAAGAGGCGAGTTTGCAACGCTTGTCGCACGCATCATAAATGCAGCAGGGGGCGGGGTGCAACCTTCGTACCGTTACGAGTTCAAGGATGTGGAAGAAGGTACAAGCTATTACGATGCCGTAAATACACTTTGTAACTACGGTTTTGTAGAGGGCGACGGAAACGGGTATTTCCATCCCGACAGCGAAATAAAAGGCGCAGAAGCTGTTATTATTCTTATGAATATGCTTGGCTACTACGAAATAGCACACCTGCGCGGAAGCGGAGACTCGGGTTACAGAAATCTTGCTATTGATATGAAATTTACAAAGGAAGTTCCTTTTGACTATTCAACTACGGTAACTCTTGAAAAAGCTGCAAGACTTATATATCACGCTCTTCACGAAAGAGTAGCAGAAAGCAGTTCCTATTCCGGTAACAATGTAACTTTCTCACAGTCAGAAGATACGCTTATGTGCCGATATATGGATATATACACAGCAGAAGGTGTTGTTTCAGCTAACGAAATTACATCTCTTACTTCAAAAGCCGGAAGTGTTAATGAAAATTCTTTAAAAATTAACGGTACTGTATTGAACTTTACTGATGAAAGCCTTAATCCGCAGGATTATCTGGGACTTTACTCGCGTATTTATTACAAGGATGAAGCGGGCAAGAAAACAGCAGTTTTCATTGAAGCTGTAAGCGAAAAATATGAACTACTTAAAATCAATGCGAAGAATATTGAAGGCTTTGATAGAACAACAAAAACCATTACCTACAAAGACGGCAAAAAGAAGAAACAGGAAAAAGTTGATATGGATATAAATATTATCTTCAACTCAGTTGCTGTTGGAGGAAATATTCATGAGAATTACTTCACTCCTGATGTAGGTCAGCTTGTATTTATTGATAACAATCGTGATAAAAAGTTTGATGTTCTTATAATTGATTCATATTCTACGTATGTTTCAAAAGGAAGTCTTTCAAATGAAGAAGGAACTCTTCATGATGAGCTCGGTGTTCATGCTTCTCTTTCGCTTGCTGATAAAAATGTGAGAATATATAAAAACAACGAGAAATCTGATTATTCATCAATTTCTTCAGGAGATGTTGTTTTTGTTGCAACAGAGAAGGTGAAGTACGAGGAAACAGAGGGACTCGATCCGATTATCTATCAGACAGTTGATTCTACAAGCGAATATGTAAAGCTTCTTGCTTCTGATTACAAAATAAGTGGTACTATTGATTCTCTTGATGATGAATATGTTTATATTGATTCTGCAGAATATGAATATTCAAATGAATTTTATATTGCTGCAGCTAAAGGAGAAAGCAATAAAGCACTTAACTCAACCAGACTTAATGTTGCAGTTTCAGGAAGACTTGACCTTAACGGAGATATTGCATGGCTTTCAAGAACCTCTGACGAAAACATTAAATATGCATATGTTGTAAAAGCCGGTGTTGGCGACAAAGCGTCGGCTAATCACAGAATAATGATGTATACTCAGGATAATGAAATGCTTATCCTTGAATTTGCTGATAAGGTAAAGGTTTATAATAAGTGGATATCGGGTGCAATCAACCTAAATACATACTATGATAAAACCTTCAAGGGAAATACAATAACTGCTGACTTTTCTGAAATCGGATTAAGACAGCTTGTTAAATACAAATTGAACGAAGCTGGACAGGTAAAAGAAATCTACTTAGCCGCTGATGATACAGCTCGTGATTACTATAAAGATCTTCCTACACTTCAGGAGGGAGTTTTCTATTACAGCACAGAAGTTAAAGCCACAACAGATGATGCTGCCTACTTTATAGTATTTGGTAACAATGCTATCGTAGAACCGTTCTTCCTTTACAGCAAGAACAACAGCGTTGGCTTTGTGGTTCCCAAAGGAGATTCTGCTGCAGCAACACTTGAGGATGAGCGTTATTACAACGCATATACAATAACCTCAAAAGGATTACCGATAGCGCATGCAACAGGTCTCACTAATCCTGTAAAACTTTATGATATTGATAATTCGGTTGTAGGTGCACTTTTGCTCGAAAAGACAATGTCAGTATCAACAAGCAACACAGGTGCTAGCTTCACATATTCAAGCACATTCGTTGATGCAATAGTAGAAAGCGTTTCTCAGGTTCGCCATCCTGATACAGATGAGTTTGTAACTGAACTCACTGCATGGGTTGAAGGAAAACTCAAGACATTCACATTTGCAAAGAGCGACCTTGTAAGTCATACTGTTGCATTTAACAGCGACTTTTCAAATATAAGTCCGTCCTCTCTTCAAAAGGGTGATGTAGTAATGCTTCATCAGGACGCCCTTGGCTATGTTGATGGCTTCAAAGTTGCTCACAGACCGATATTTACTCTTAATAATGCAACAGCAGACGATCCATTTGTAGGATATGAATACTCTTTCAATGGTGCTGCGCCTCAGTCAAACTACGCTAAGTATCATATATATCTGGGAACAGGTGTGTTTGCTGCGGGTACGGTTAAGAAAATGTCAGGTTCTACTCCTGTAGTTGACACAAACCAGGCTGCATTTAGAAGAATACAGCTGATGGGTGGCTCTATTCAGGTTGTTATTTATGATGTGTATCAGGATACAATGACAGTTTCTCTGACCTCAAGCAAGAACCCGACATTTGCAAATTGTGAAGAAGGAGACTATATATTCTGGTATCAGTATGAACGTTATCCTTTAACAGCTGTTGTTGTGAGAAATTACAGGTGAGGTGATTAAGATGAAAAAAATATTATCTTTACTTTTAATAACAGCACTTATATTTTCGGTTTCATCGTCGAGCTTTGCCGAGAATACTTCAGACACTATTCCCGAAGAGACTTCGGGAACGGTGTTCTATGTTAGTGCATCAGCTTCTTCAGGCGGTGACGGATCTTTTGAAAAACCGTTCCAGAGCATAGAAAACGCAAAAAGGGCAGTGCGTTCTGCAGATAAGAATAAGCCTATAACAGTTTATGTTATGGGGGGTGACTACTACTTTAAAAGCAGCATGGTCTTCGATGCACAGGATTCAGGTTCAGAAAAAGCGCCTATAACATATAAGGCATATAATGGCGAAAAGCCCGTTTTCCACGGCAGTGTGGAAATTCCTGCGCGTAATATTACGAAGCTTGAAGATGAAACTCTTCTTAATAGATTTCAGGCAACTGTGCGCGATAAAATTTATGTAATGAAGCTTCCCTCCGATGTGGAAAGTAACATGGGTAACCTTTTCAGATTTGGTGTTGGTTCATATGCACACACATATAATTTCAACACAATTGATGTATTCAATAACGGCGAGCTTATGCCTATGTCTCAGTGGCCAAATGTTGGCTTTGTTGATGTTGAGAGCATTACCGATGGTTCGCCCGTAAAGGTTCAGTTCGGCGACAGTATTGCAACACACTTCAATAACTGGAAATTCAGCGAAGATATAATAATGAGCTACTACACCAGAGCCGGCTACGAGCATTACTACTCACCGGTTTCAGGCTTCAGTGCAAAGGAAAAAGTAATTAATATCCCCAACGATCAGGTAGCAAGAACTCCCAGCCTTGACCGTATGGGTCCCAGCTCAAATGCGCGTGTGGTAATTTTAAATATGCTTGAGGAAATTGATATGCCCGGAGAATGGGTGATCGACAGAGCAAACAAGCAGATTTACATTTACCCCGAAGGCGGTAAGGTAAACGGAAAAATGTCTGTTTCGCTTTTGAATGAAGCTATTGTGCGCTTTAACGGAGCTTCAAATATTACATTTGAAGGAATAACAGTTGGTTACGGAAGAAACGATGCTATAGAAATTATCAATAAGTCATCAAATATCGTAATTAAAGACTGCGATGTATGTAATGTTGGTTCTTCAGGTATTGAAATAAGAGAGTCAAATAACATATCTGTTATTGATTCCGATATTTACAATGTTGGTTCTTCAGGTGTATACATTGTTTCATGTGGCGACAAAATTGCTCTTGGAGAGAGTGGTATTGTTGTTGCAAATAACGATATTTTCAATATCGGTAGATTAAAGAAGTGTGCTACCGCTTGTGTTATTACAGAGCAAAGCTGTGGCGTTGATATAAGAAACAACAAGATGCACAGAGTTCCCCATCAGGCAGTATGGGTAGATGGATCGGTAATTGTTAGAGTTGATGCAAATGAAATATACCAGGCAGTTCGCGAAACAATGGATGCAGGTGCACTTTATGTAAACGGCGATCCTATCGACTGGGGTGTTGAATTTACTAACAACTTTATTCACGATGTAACAAACGAGCTTTCAGGGCGTGGTACAACACACGGAACATACGCCGATGCACAGCACCATAATGTTAAAATGGAAAACAACATATTCTATAATATCGGAAATGGTGCTGGCTTCCAGAATGGTGGTAGCTTTGGTACTCTTGCAAACAACATATTTATAAAGTGCCCGACCCCCACTATCTACACCGACTATGAAAAGCAGACACACTGGGGTGTCAGCGAAAGAGGTACTGCCCTTTCAAAAGTTGCTAAAGCTAAATATCTTGAGCGTTTCCCTGACATGCAGAGATGGCTTGAATTCGATGCAGACGAAAAGCTCAGACGAAAAACAGTTGGCTCATCATTCTATAACAACGTAAGTATCGGTTCAGTGCTTAATGTTCCCGCAAATAAATCTCTTAACGAATATGGAAAGAGAATAGACAACAATATTGGCATGCTTACAGCTGCAGATTTCGGATTTGACGAAACAAAGCCCGATTATGATTACGATTTTTCATATACAAAGGATGCTCCTGTTTATGATAAGGTGAGCGACCTTGAAGTAATTGATTTTGATAATATCGGTGTTAACAGAGTAACAGAACTCACACCGGCTAAACTTATCGGACCTGAAAATGGTGCAACAGGAATTGAAGGTAACAATGCAATCCTTACTTGGAGAGGCGTAAAGGGTGCATACCGCTACAGAGTTATCGTTTCTATTGATGAAAACTTTGAAGCTCTTGTGTATGATAAGATAGTCAACGAAACAAGCTGTACAATCAACTCTCTTAAATACGGAGTTCGCAAGTATTATTGGAAGGTTATTCCCGTTAAATCAGCAAAGAGTGAAGTTGTCGTTGATGCAGAGCCACAGGTATTTACCTTCACAACTGCAAAAACTGAAGCACTTAATAAAACAGAGCTTCGTTCAAAAGTTATGTCTCTTGGAAACAACTATGTAGGATTTGGTTATCCCAATGAGATCGTAACTCAGGTCAAGGAAGCAAAGGACACTGCACAGACAATCCTTGACAGTAAAAGAACAAAGCAGAGTAATGTTCGTGCTATAAGCAAAAAGCTTGATATGCTCACAACACAAATGTATGATTCTGCGATTACACGCACCATTGATATTGATGAATTCTTAGGCGATTCAGCAGGATGGGTTCCTTCAAGTAAGAAATCATCGGAAATCGGAGATGACTATGTAAAGCTTAATACAATCAGCTCCGTTTTGTCCTATGGTGGAAATGTAGTGAACCCCGGCGAAATGGTTCGCTTTACACTTAAGTTTAATCCCACAGGTTACCAGAGTGTTGGTATACATTCTGATACCAAGGGAAGACTTTGGACAGTCCCCGGCTATAGTGCAGTTATGCGACTTGGATTTATAGAACTTCAGCGTTACAATTATAATGCTGAGGGTGAAATCGAAGGCGGAATCATAAAGCACTTCCCAAGTAAAGGTGCCCTCGTTGCGAATATGTGGATGATGGTTGAATTCGGCTACACAAAGGTTCACAACGGTGTTCGAGTTGTACTCAAGGTTGACGGAACTACACTTATTGACTATGTTGATACAACTCCTATGGCTGTTACCGAACCCGGATATTTCCGAATTGAAAACGGAAGTAACGATCCGATGACCGCAGGTACAGTTACTAACGATACTACAAAATCAGGTGTAACTGATATGTAATTTATTTATGTTTAAAATATGGAGTTACTGCGGCGGGCGTATTTGTCGCAGTAACTCTGTATTTGAATTAGAGTTTATATTTCTGAAAGGAGTAATAAATTATGTCAAACTTCAATATAATACCAAGTCCACAGTCCATAGATGCTTCTTTGGAGGGAGAAGAAACTCCTTTAAACAGAATTAAATCAATTTATATTTCCGATGAAACGGAAGTTTTCGTGAGACCTGCACTTGAATTTCTACCCACACTGGAAAGAAAAACAATAGTGAGTGCTGACCTTATTATTACAACAGAAAAGGAAACAGCTGCGAAAATAGCAAATATTGATGATAAATGGTTTGAAAAACCAAATGCTGAGGAACAGGGATACATAATTAAAGGACTTAATGATGGACGTATTCTTGTTTTCGCGCATAACAATATAGGTATAATGTATGCTATATCTACTCTCATACAGATACCTGCAATTAAGAATGAATTCGAAATAAAAGACTATCCCGATTTCCGTTACAGAGGTAATAGATGGCTTATATGGTGTGAAATAGAAGTATGGTCATACGATTATGGCGACGGAATCGATGCATACAAAAAAAGAATAATTAGAAAACTTGACTTATGCCTTAAATATAAAGTGAATATGATTCTCTTTGACGGATGGGGTGCTGATCCTGACAGAGCACCTTACTACAAAGAGCTTATGAGATATTTTAATAAGGAGGCACGAAAAAGAGGAATACACCTTATTTTCAGTGCTTACACAATGGGATATGGCTTATCGGCGCACAGTTATGGTAAGCATTTTGGCAAGGTATACAAAAACAAAAGAAATTACCCCAACGGGGAGGAATATGAGTGCATAGGTACTACATATGTACCGGGACGAAGATTTGGCACTTGTCTTTCAAACGACAAAATGATGGATGACAAAATTGCTGAACTTCGCAATTTTATCAGAGAGGTTCAACCCGGTGCTCTTTATCTGCATAATATTGATGCACATCTTATTGAAGAAAAAATGTGGATTATCCGTTGTGATGAGTGTCGCAAAAAGTGGCCTAACGACGATCTTTTTGCGAAAGACGGAATGGCAGGTGCTTTTGCATATTTCTTCGATAGGCTAAATGGCGGGCTCAAGGATATCATTGTTGATGACTATGACTCATCAAGGGATTTATTAATATTTAATGTTGCTCCAGGTTACATGAGTTACGATGCCGATGACGAAGAAATCGAAAAAGCAGGAGAATTCTGGAAAAAAGTGCTTGAGTATTCAACCGTTAAAGACAACGTATTCCCGACCTTCAGAGAATTGTTTTACAATAAAAAGGATACTCGACTTAGAATCCCTGATATTGTAAGCGAAAAATTGAGTGGATTGCAGGATTTCGCTGTTATAAATTTTAGCGGTGGAGATGGATTCTACACAGATAAACTTTTCTTTGCCTCATCTATACTTAATTACATGCTCAAGGGTACACAGGCGCTTATAACCTGTAGCGGAAACAGTTTTCAGGAGCCTTTGCAGTTACTTAACGCTGAATATATGTGGAATTGTGAAAACAGCAGCTTTTTTAATTTGAAAGACGCTCCCACGGAATATGAAGAGTTTCTGAAATTCTACAAGGACTGCAGACATACAAAATTCCGTCCCGAAGAGATTTTCTCTGATGGAGGAATGCTTGATATAATTTGTGAGAAGTTGTATGGTGAAAATGCACAGGTCATGGCAAAACTCTTTAAATTAAGAGGAAAAAATGGCGAGTGCCCGGTTCCCTATGCCTGCAACAAGGAAACACGAACTCACGGAAACAGTCCCGTATTATTCTTCAGATGGGATAATGAGATTGACGAAGAGAAACTTAAAAAAGTCACAGACAGATTCAATCAAATAAATTTAATGAATACAGAAGCACTTAAACTTCTGGAAAGTATTGATGAATGCGATGAAGATATAAACTCCTTCCGAGAAATGCTTTCGTTAAATGCGATACTCGTTTCTTACTGGTGCGAATATCTTGAATTATATCGTGCAGCAGATGATTTTATAAAAAAGAATATCGGAAAGAAAAACGAACTGATAGAAAAAGCTGCTGAAGGAATAATGAAATCCCAGACAGAGAAAAAACTTCACGAAGAAAGAAATTTTGATAATGTAGATATTATGGAAGGCGCTCTTTCAAGACGAGTTGAATTACTTACAACTATGGAATACAATTTTAGCTTGATTAAAAAGAGTCTTGAAACAGGCAAAAGAATACCGGACGATATTGAAGCTGTCAAAGAAGGCGTTTGGTGGTAAAACTTCGGAATTTCATCTATATTAGTAACATTCAAATCAGAAAGTGGTGGCAACAGATGATAATATTACCCATGCCAAAAAAATGCGAATATAAAGAGGCGAAATACATTCTCTCCGAAAACCTTAAAGTTTTTTCAGAGAGCAAAAGGGTTTTTAACTATGTTTCGCAGTTTTATGAGGTTGTTCCCGCAGAAAAAGGAGATATTTCTTTTGAAATTTGTAAAGACCTTGAAAGAGAAGAATATATACTTGAAATATCAGAAAAATCAATAGAAATCAAAGGTGGGGACGAAGAAGCTCTTTTCCGCGGAGCACAGACTTTGAAACAGATTATTCTGCAGAATGAAGACGGTGCTGTTGTATGTGTGAAAATTCAGGATAAGCCTGATATAAAAAGGCGCGGAATTATGCTTGATGTTAGCCGCGGAAGAATACAGAAGCCCCATGAAATAAAGCGCATTATAGATATCACCCCCGCTACGCCGTATAACGAGCTTCCACCCCCCCTCGATACTATTATTTTTGAATACAAAAGCATCTCGGAATATTATGAAAAAGACGATGTTCTTACAGTAGAAGATATCAAAGATTTGGAAAAATACTGTGCGGAAAGATTTATAGACCTTGTTCCGAATCAGAACAGTCTTGGACATATGCGCGGATGGATCAGAAAAGAAGAGTTCCTTCCTCTTGGAATAACCAAGTCGGATCGTAGCCAT
>JAZNLD010000075.1:0-5922 GCA_045578925.1 Clostridia bacterium | reverse complement strand
GGCCTCCGACTTTCAATCCCTGCGTTTTTTTGGTAGTTGTATTGCTTATTTTTGTTGTGGAAAGCTCGTTTACACTCATCAGAACAATACTTTTGATTATACGCAGTCTGCATAAACTCTCTTCCGCATTGTTTGCACTTTATTACTTTAAGCTCCTTTAGTTTTCCATTTCGTGCAGACCGACAATCTGTGCTGCAATACTTTTGCCCTCTGCGATTAGGAAGAAATTCCTTCCCACAATTCTCGCATATCACCATCTCAAGTTTTTTTCTCTGCCGTTCGTAGCTCGCTAAAAGACTTAACTGGCGTGCTTTCTCTCTGCACTCATCACCGCAATACCTCTCCCGTCCGTGAATAGCGCAAAATGTCTTGCCACATATCTCGCATACTTTATTTCTGTCCTTTTTCTTCTTGCCATTTGATGCCTTTTTATTGCACGAATGACTGCAATATATACTTCGTGTGGTCTTGGGTAGATACTCCTTACCGCAAAACGCACACTTCTTTGCAGGAAGTATCTTCGCTCTTTCTTCTCGTTCTCTCGCCACCTTTTTACGACACTCATCGTTGCAAAACCTTTGGTTTGTACCTGTGGGGCTGAATGTAGCCCCACAGTATTCACATATTTTCATATCTCTACCTCATCAGAAGGGAAGGTCATCATCATCGCCCATAGGAGCTAAAACAGGCTCGCCACTTGCAGGCACGTCCTTCTTGCTCTCTCCAAAGTAAACCTGACTTACTACAACTTCCGTTGCGTACTTCTTCTTGCCTTCTGCATCATCCCACGAGCGTGTCTGAATACTACCCTCTATAACCGCCATACTTCCTTTTTTAAAGTATTTACTTATAAACTCCGCTGTCTGCCTCCACGCAACACAGTTTATGAAATCCGCTTTTCTCTCTTCGCCTTCACGGACAAAATCTCTGTCAACTGCCAAAGAGAATGAACAAGTGCTTATTCCCTGCGGAGTTGATTTCAGTTCAGGTTCACGAGTGAATCTTCCCATCAAAATTACTTTGTTCAGCATATTTTACTCACTTCTTATAAATTAGTTTGTTTTCATCCCACCCGGGATACTTGTTTTTCAGATAATCCCTGAAAAATCTTCCCATAACCTCACGATGCTCTGATTGGTCGTACTTCAAGTGACATTTCCAGTCAAGCGTCAGTATATTTTCCTCAACACCCATCCCGCCCTGCGCTCTTGATATGTAGTGCGCATTTGAAAAGGCAAGGGGATTTGAAGTCGGTGCAGGCTTTCCGCACCATATACAGCAAGGGTGCCCGTCTACACAATCCCTTTCAGCTACCGCCTTTTTGACCTTAACAGGAATATCAAGCATCTTTTTTCTCTTCTTCATTCCCCTTCGCTCCTTACATACATATATTCCGGAACGTACATTTCTCGCACTCATGGCGATTATCCTTCCCGCTTCCACGGATATATAAATGTATAAAGAACACAAGAAATATTATTTCAATAATCGCAAGTGTCATCATTTTTATTTTCCTCTTCATGAGAAACAACCATATATTTAATATCATCGATGTCTATTATGCTTTTTAATTCTTCCGATATTCTTCCCAATGTGATATCAGGTTCTTTTAAAAGATTTAATACATTCTCAACCACGGCAGTCATTATCTTGTTATTTTGCTTTGCATAAAAAATCTCACTGTTTTTATAACTTATTAACTCATTCAGATACTTAATGGAACTACTTTTGTTTCTACTCTCTGCTTCGACTTCGTAATTCCTTTTCTGTAAACTATCCACATCTCGCGTAAGTCCGTTTATCAAGAGAAGAGTTTCCTGGGCCACATAACATTTATTAACACACCGCTTACTTTTCCATTGACAATCCTTACACTTAAAAAGACTTTTTTTACTTGAATTCAAAACACTTTTGATTTCATCTGTTGTCATAAACTTTGTTGTTTCCATAAAATTTTTTATTGTCATACTTTTTCTTCTCCTTTAACCCAGAACTCACAAACATAATCCGGCAAGTCTGATGTATTTATCACACCTTTTCTCGCATGATCAATAAGAAAATGTGCAAATTTCTTTACACTTTCTCTTCGAGCTTCCTTTACATCATTTTCAAGGATCCTTATAACACACCTTAATCGCTCTGTTTCCGTCAACGGTTTATATTCTCCGCCCTTCTCACTCCCCTCCGGGCGTGCCCCTTTTGTCCTTCGGACATTTTCCCCGCTTTCGGGGAAATCAACTTTCTGAGCATCGCGAAGAATCTCACTCTTTTCTGAATTTCGCAATTACTTTCTCCCCCAATCCGAAATCTTCAGGCAAGGAATTCCTGTAACTCATTACCTGAGACTGTCCGTATGTAATATGATATCTTAAACACTCAATACTTAAATCCTCGCGACTCATCTTCGCCCATCTCTGACTTGGTGTAAGACTGCGCCACTCCGATTCTTCAGGATTCGTATATGCCCTGCCCTCATGAACCCACTTCAGGTAATGTTCTTTACAACAGAACTTAACTCTTGGCTTTGCAGGTTTAAACAGTTCCCCACAGTATAAACACTTTCTTTTTTTTGCTTCATAGTCAGGTCTTAACATAATACTTACATCCTCCCCAACAGCTTCAGCAGTTCCTCGCTTGGTTCATAGTATCTGTATACCTGCGCCATCTCGTCATAGCACTCAATACACTTGCAATCATAATCTCCGTCACCGCGTTCAATCCCGCGGTCACATCTTCCGCAATCACCACTGCACTTTTTCATTGTGTACGCGCAACTTATACAACTTCTTATATCCTTATCTTCCATTTTATTTATTCCTCTGTCAGCTTCAGTTTTTCAATCGGCACCTCTAACAAGCACCGTTCCTCACCGAATACAAGCGATACATTCGTCAGCATCGAACCGCCTTTCTTGTATCTTATCTCAATCGGTCTGCCAAGATTTTTCATATACAATGCATTAAACCCCGTGGTTTCACAAGGGAGCATTTCTTCAAAAGCTCTCTCTGCCTCTTTTACTGTCATAACTTTACCCTCAAAATTTTATTTATTTTTTTATCCATACTCTTTTTTAGTCCGTAACAGTTTCCGTGCGATATGTGATTTTTCCACGCATTGTACGAGGAATAGAACTTCTCTTCTGATAGTTCCCCTGCAGAAACCATCTTTGCCATTTTCAAAAACTTCCTTTGAGCGTTACGCTTATTCTGATTTTTCAGTTTCCGTATAACCTTTCCCGTGGTTGTTATGTAGGTGTGAAACCCAAGATAACTTACTCCATTCTTAAACGGATATATCTGCGTCTTTCCGTTAAGACTCAAATCAAGAGTTTTCAAAAATTCACTTATTGCTCCAAGGCAATCCTTAAGATAGTCCCTGCTCTCATGGATCAGATAGAAATCATCCATATACCGCCCATAAAACCCAATCCCAAGTTCACCTTTTATCAGCTTATCCATACCGTCTAAATAAAGAAGGGCAAGCCCCTGATTGATTTGATTCCCGAGTGGAATCCCCTCACCTTCGGTACTGTCTATAAAGAGATTGCATAGCCAACATATATCTTTGTCATAAGAGAAGTGATATTCAACTATATCCTTTAACTGCTCGTGCGAAATACTGTAAAAGAACTTCGATATATCGCATTTTAATATGTAGCCATTATGTCCGTGTCTTTTATAAAACTCTCTCATCTGCGCGCTCAATCTATCAAGCCCGAATAAAGTGCCTTTTCCTTTTTGTCCTGCACAGTTGTCATAAATGAAAATCTCCTGCAATCTTGGAAGTATCACATTATCGCATAGACTATGTTGTATGACTTTATCCTTAAAGGAAGTTGTCTTAATAACACGCTCTTTCGGTTCGTAAACCTTGAACTCTTTGTACTCAGATACTTTATAGGTCTTGTTCTTCAATTGCCCTATCAAAATGTTAATTCCGTCAAGTGCCATAACATTAAACTTTGCAGCACTCGTCTTGTATCCTTTACCGCATCTGGACCTTCGATATGCCCGGTACATATTATTAAAATCAATAACCTTTTCAAAATCAGTCATACAACATAATCCTCTTTGTTTATCTTTTTTCAAAGAAAGGTTGTGCATTCTTTTGATGTGGTGTTCTGATTTCGGCTTATGCCTACTCTGTCTGACATTCCACCAGTACGGACGCACGCCGTTATTGTTGTTGTAATTGTTGTTGTTGATGTTTCCATCGGGCGAAACGCAAGAAAAAATACAACGCACAACCCTTATAACTATTTCTTTTCTGCCGTTCTCCAAGCTATCGCCATATATTTCACATCCGATACCATGTTCGACCAATACTGTGCCGATTTAGGATTCAGAATCTCAAGTTCCATTGACAGCTCAATATATGTAAGTAGCTTGTCGCAGTTCATAATTGCTTTTGTAATTGTTTCACATCTGATTCGTTTTTCAATTTGGTTATTTATCCTGTTCGATTCAAGAAGAAGCTCATATATATCCATACTCACAATCTGCATCCGATCCACGAGAGAGTGCCTGAACTTTTTCGGGTACCTGTTTGCGTTCGATGTAAGGATATATGTATGCTTCATCAGCTCTTTTGCCTTGACAATAACCTTCAGCTTTGTTTCTGCCATAATTTATTTATCGACCGATACAAAGATATCAGAATTTAAGATACAAAACGGACGCACGCCGCGATTGTTGTAGTAATTGATGTTGCCGATGCCCCCACCGGGCGAAACGCAACGACACCAATGGTCGTTAAGATGTTCAGGAGTTGTATCCGGTGTAGCGAGCCACCACCATTTGTCGATTTTGTATTTATCAAAGATTTCTACATTTGCACGGTAAAAATCAAATGTGGGGATGCTGATTTTACTCTTCATACTTCCGTATGTTTTCAGTCCGTCAAGACTTGTAAGGTCTACTTCGTGTTCGATGATGTTCTCTTCTCCTATATCACCAGCAATCTTAGGAAGAGCTTCCTTTTCAAGTCTCTCTATAATTGTGCTTTCTTTAAGGTTATTGTTCTTTCCAAATTCAGAACGGAATAGAATATCTTTTGCAACCGCGGTAACTTCTCCGTTTTCGTCAGAGAATTTTATAAATTCAAAATCTCCTATTTTGAAGATTTCTCCTGTCTTAATTTCGCTTAATTTAATTTCTTTCATTTCATTTTCCTCCTTATCGAGATACAAAGATATCAGAATTTAAGATACAAAACGGACGCACGCCGTTAATGAGGCCGTAATTGAAGCTGTTGACGTTTCCACCGGGCGAAACGCACTTTACCCAGTCAACATCTTTGTGCGTAGGTGTACTGTACGCCGTAGCAAGCCACCACCACTTGTCAATTTTATGCTTGTCCAGTATCTCTACATATCTGCGGTAAAGCTCTGTAGTAAGAAGCGACATCTTTCTTGTGATTTTCCCATAGTCCTTGAGGCCATCATCAGCTGTAAGGTCGACCTCGTGCTCAATAAGATTTGCGTCCCCGATTTTAATTGCCATCTCACGTCCAAACTCTTCGCAGATTTTGTCAACAGCAGAATCCCGGTAATTGTTATTGCTTCCAAATTTCTTTTCCTCATGTAAGAGGTCCTTTAAAATAACCGCTGCGGAATCTCCAAACTGTTCAAGCACAACAAACTCATAATCACCAATCTTAAAGCACTCCCCCTCGGGAATATTCCCGAGCTTCGCCTGCCCGATACTGATTGCATTTTTAATCTTTGCTACCTGCGCCGCACTTAACTCAACCTTTTCTCCGTTAAAACAAATGTAATTCTTCATTTTACTTACCCTCACAATCTTTTTCTTCTTCTCTTCTCTTAAACCGAAAGAGAGTAGTCCGAACCTGCCTTAAACGGTGGAATTTCGGTATCTTTCGGCTTGTCATCCTTGTAAGGCACAAAGCCTTACTGCCTCTTCC
>JAZNLD010000074.1:0-8007 GCA_045578925.1 Clostridia bacterium | reverse complement strand
GGTGCAAGCTCAACCAAAGAGCCAATACTCTTATAAATTTCAGGAAAAACGAGTGCAAAAAGAGCAACCACGAAAAAGATGGCAATTATCCACGCAAGAACTATTGAAGATCCGCGAGCAACATTTAACGCCAGCTTGCGGTTTTTCTTAAACGCCTTTTTACAAATCGGTATCATCAAAGAATATTCAATAATATTGAGAAGCGGATTTAAAAGATAAGCAAGTATCAATCCATATGTAATGGGTCTGACACTTTTAGCAAGCCCTGACAGGACTGTAGCGAAGCTTTCCCACTTCTGAAGCATCATGAAAAACAATATGCTGGCTGAAATAGTTAAAAACGCCGTAATTCCCCAGCAAATATGTTTTTTCTCCCATGGTAATTTCATGTTGCATCAACCTTTCTGTGCAATTGAGTAAAACTTTCCTACATACACTATACATTTTTTCTTTTTCAATTACAAGAATATAGACAAAATTGTAATCTAAATGTCATTTTTGCTGGTTGTTGCTATTGAAAAACGATATATATTGTGTTATAATTACTGTGGAGTTTTTTTCGAAAGGAGAAAAATTTATGGATAAGAAAGAACATATCACCTCTATCGGCGGCAGTGCTGTAATGGAAGGTGTAATGATGCGCGGTCCGAAAGAAATTGCTACTGCAGTAAGAAAACCTGATGGTGAAATCGAAATTGACAAGCGCGCAGTAAGTTCGCTTGTTACTAAATATCACGTTAATAAAATACCTATTGTAAGAGGGGTTTTTGCCTTTTTCGATTCTATGATTGCGAGTATCCGCGCACTTATGTGGAGTGCGGAGTTTGTTGATCTTGAAGGCGAAAGCGAATCCAAATTTGACAAGTGGCTTGAAGAAAAGCTTGGCAACAAAATAAAGGATGTTGTAATTTATTTTTCAGTTTTAGTGTCACTTGTTTTGTCAGTCGGATTGTTTTTCATTCTTCCCAATCTTATTACAAGCCTTGTGAGTGGTTTTGTAAAAAGCAATCTTTTAAAGACATTCATTGAAGGCGTTGTGAGAATCGGAATCTTTTTGGGGTATGTCCTCCTTGTTTCACGAATGGAAGATATTAAAAGAGTTTTTCAGTATCATGGTGCTGAACATAAGACTATTTTCTGCTATGAGGCAGGTCTTGACCTGACAGTTGAAAATGCAAGAGGTATGTCAAGACTTCATCCCCGTTGCGGAACAAGTTTCCTTGTTTTCGTTATGATTATCAGTATCATCCTTTTCTCATTTATTTCGTGGGATAACATGTGGACAAGACTTGGTCTTCGTCTTCTTCTCCTTCCCGTTGTGGCAGGTGTAAGCTACGAAATAATCCGTTGGGCAGGTAAAAGCAAGAGCCGTATTGTATGTATTATAAGCCGTCCCGGAATGTGGCTTCAGAATATAACAACCCGCGAGCCTGATGACAGTCAGCTTGAGGTTGCTATTGCTTCTATGAAGGCTGTTCTTACTGATGACAAAGAGGATGACAAATGGTAAGAGAAATTCTGAAAAAAGCGTCCGAAAGGCTTTTGAAAAGCGAAACCCCGCTTCTTGACGCACGAATTCTTCTGGCATATGCGATGGGCAAAAGTGATGCCGCGCTTATTTTTGAAGCCCCTGATAAAAATCAGCTTGCTGTTTTTGAGGATTTTATAAAAAAAAGAGCAGAGGGTGTTCCCGTTGCTTATATTCTTGGCGAAAAGGAATTTATGGGACTTTCATTCAGGCTTAACGAAGATACACTCATCCCCCGTCCCGACACAGAATGTCTTGTAGAGAAAGTTATTGAGAAAAACGCTTTCAAAAATCCGAGAATTCTTGACTTATGTACAGGTAGCGGTTGTATCGGAATTTCGCTTGCAAAATTTATTCCTTCAGCCTGTTGCGACCTTACCGATATTTCCTGTGGCGCTCTTGAAATGGCGGAGAAAAACGCCACCATCAACGATGTAGCTTGCCGTACAAAAGTATTTAAGCTTGATGTTATAAACGATGAGATCAAAGAAAAATACGATATAATAGTATCAAATCCCCCTTATATAGAAAGCGATATTGTTCCTACACTTGAGGTAAGCAGGTTTGAACCTGCGCGCGCTCTTGACGGCGGTGATGACGGCCTTGATTTTTACAAAGCCATAATAAAAAAGTCATACCGCGCACTTGAAAAGGGTGGTATGCTTGCTCTTGAAATCGGTTATAATCAGGGAGAGAGCGTGAAAAATCTTTGCCATGATTTTGAAACTATTGAACTTTATAAGGATTACGGCAATAATGACCGTGTTATAATAGCAATAAAAAAGTGTGACTAAACGTCACACTTTTTTATCTGATTCCAAATTTTTTTCTTCACTGTTTGCAACTGCATAAACCGAACAGATTTCGTTGTAACTTTCCGCCTCGTCTTCATTCTCGGCAGGTCTGTACATCAATCCTGTACACTCGGTTGCAGATACAACGCCCGTAAGGGCATCATAATCATCGAAAAAGTTATATTCCTTTTTCTCTTTCGGAAGTGGTTTATCCATTAATCAATCACCCATATTTAATATATGCAAGCTTTTGTTTTTTCATTCACATTTACCACCTTAAATTTATTTTACGCCAAAAAGCATTTCTGTATAATCGGGATACGGCCAGATTGTTCTGTCACAGATTACTTCAAGTTCGTCTGCCGCTACACGAAGTTCCTCCATAAGCGGAATAACTGTGCTGCGGAAGTAATTTGCCTTTTCCTGAGTATCTGCAATCTTCTTTGCAGAGCCGAGAGAAAGCTCAAGCTCATCAGTCTTTTTATACATAACCTCAAGCAATTCAGAAGCCTTTTCGATAATACCCGCTTCATATACGCAGGATACATTCTTAACCGCGGCGCGTTTTGCATTGAGCGTTTCAGAAACAGCACCTATGAACTGAGAAACAGCAGGCATAATATCTTTTCTTGACATTTCAAGCATTGTGCGAGCTTCAATCTTCAGCACCTTGATATAGTTTTCAAGAAGTACTGCAAGACGGCTCTTAAGCTCTACTTCCGAATATACCTTGTGACCTTCAAAAAGCTCAACGCTCTTCTTATCGGTAATGTAAGGAAGTGCATCGGGAGTTGTTTTAAGGTTAAGAAGTCCTCTTCCCTCTGCCTCCTCGATCCACTTGTCGTCATAGCCGTTACCGTTGAATATAATACGCTTATGCTTCTTGATAGTTTCTTTTATAAGGTCGTGAAGTGCAGTTTCAAAATCACTTGCGCCTTCAAGAATGTCCGCAAACTGACGAAGACTTTCTGCAACTGCAGTATTTAAAACTACATTTACATCAGAAATCGATGCCGCAGAGCCGAGCATTCTGAATTCAAACTTGTTACCTGTGAATGCGAAGGGACTTGTTCTGTTACGGTCTGTTGTATCTTTCGGGAACTTCGGGATTACATGAACCCCGATTTTTATCTGGGTTTTTTCGCGTCCGCCGTATTCTCTTTCTTCTTCAATAGCTTCAAGAATTTCGCTGAGTTCTTCGCCAAGGAACATTGAAACAACTGCCGGAGGTGCTTCATGTGCACCAAGACGATGGTCATTTCCTGCACTTGCAACAGATGCTCTTAAAAGTTCCTGATAGTCGTCAACTGCCTTTATAACAGAGCATAGGAAAAGAAGGAACTGCGCATTTTCGTGCGGAGTTGCACCGGGGTCTAAAAGATTCTTTCCTGTGTTTGTAGATATAGACCAGTTATTATGCTTACCACTACCATTCACACCCTTGAAAGGCTTTTCATGGAGAAGACAAACAAGGCCATGACGCTGCGCTACCTTCTGAAGCATTTCCATTGTAAGCTGGTTGTGGTCTGCCGCAATATTTGTTGTAGTATATATGGGGGCAAGCTCGTGCTGTGCGGGAGCTGCCTCATTATGTTCAGTTTTTGCAAGAATACCAAGTTTCCAGAGTTCATCATCAAGGTCGTGCATAAAGTTCATTATACGAGGCTTGATGCTACCATAGTAATGGTCGTCAAGTTCCTGTCCCTTGGGAGGTTTTGCACCGAAAAGTGTTCGTCCTGCGAAGATAAGGTCAGGACGCATATCATAAGCATCCTTTTCAACAAGGAAATATTCCTGTTCAGGACCTACTGTTGTTTTTACACTTGTAACATTCTCGTGACCGAAAAGCTTTAATATTCTTACAGCCTGCTTATCTATCGCTTCCATACTGCGAAGAAGAGGTGTCTTCTGGTCAAGAGCTTCCCCACCGTAAGAACAGAAAGCAGTAGGAATACAAAGTGTTCTATCCTTAATAAAGGCATAGCTTGTAGGGTCCCATGCAGTATAACCACGTGCTTCAAAGGTCGCACGAAGTCCGCCTGACGGGAAACTTGATGCGTCAGACTCACCCTGAACAAGCTCTTTGCCGGAAAATTCCATTATTACTTCACTGTCCCCTGACGGAGATATGAAGCTGTCATGCTTTTCCGCAGTAACACCTGTCATAGGCTGGAACCAATGAGTATAGTGTGTTGCACCGTTTTCAATTGCCCAATCCTTCATTGAGTTGGCAACAACATTTGCAACCTCTATATCAAGACGCTTATTATTTTTAATTGCTCGTTGCATCAGTTCATATATTTCCTCAGGAAGTCTTTCTTTCATTACTGACGCGTTGAAAACCTTGCTTCCAAATATTTCAGTTACATGGCTCATAGCAATTTCTCCTTCATTAAAGTCTGTGTTAATAGTAAAGGCGCCGAATGCACTCGGCGCCTTGTACATCTAACAAATTATACCATTAAAGCGTATTTTTTGTCAACTACTTTATAAACATATTAAGTATTCCCAAAAGCCAGAAAGCAACAATTATCACAGGAAGTATATACTTTACATAAACCTTTGATGCTTCAGGGAATTTTATACCTCTGCCAAGATTTGCTTCCTCAATGAAGTTATCCCATCCCCAACCGTACTTCTTACTTGTACAGAAAAGGACATAAACAAGTGAGCCAAGAGGAAGAATATTGTTACTGATAATAAAGTCTTCAAGATCAAGTATTGCTGTGCCTTCGCCAAGAGGCTGAATAAATGAAAGAACATTGAATCCAAGCGCACAGGGAAGCGACAAAATGATAACTACAAAAAGGTTTACAAGACAAGCTTTTTTTCTTGAAACGCCCTTATCCATAGCAAATGATACGATATTTTCAAATACCGCTACAACAGTAGACATTGCCGCAAAAACCATAAATACGAAGAAAAGAATTCCCCATATTCTGCCACCGGGCATTGAGTTGAATATATTGGGAAGAGTCTGGAAAATAAGTCCGGGACCCTGACCGGGTTCGATATCATATGCAAAGCAGGCAGGGATTATAATAAGACCTGCACAGAACGCAACGAATGTATCAAGAAGAGCGATTGAAAGAGTTTCGCCTGTAAGCGAACGGTCTTTTGAAATATAGCTTCCGAAGATAGCCATTGAACCCATACCGATTGAAAGCGTAAAGAAAGCCTGTCCGAGTGCCGCAAAAATAACATTGCCTATTCCCTGCTCAACCATTCTTCCAAAATCAGGAACAAGGTAATATTTAAGACCTTCTGCTGCGCCGTCAAGAGTTATTGAACGACCTGCAAGGAAAAGAATGATTGCAAGAAGTGCCACCATCATAACTTTTGTTATTCTTTCGACGCCTTTTTCAAGGCCGAGCGAACAAATAAGAAATCCGAGCACAACTGAAAGAACCATAAATCCTACTACGATAGGAGCACTTGAAGTAAGTTCTCCAAACTGCGCAGTAACTCCCTCAACACCCTTGCCTACAAAGTCACCCTTAGCCATTTTTACAAGATATGCAAACATCCAGCCGGTAACGGTAGTATAGAACATCATAAGAAGATAATTACCTGCCATACCTACATAGCTGAAAAGATGCCATTTCGTACCCTTTGGCTCAAGTGTCTGAAATGATTCGGCTATACTTTTCTGGCTACCGCGACCTACGGAAAATTCCATTGTCATAATGGGAAGCCCAAACATCACAAGAAATGCAAGGTAGATAAGTATAAATGCCGCACCGCCATACTGTCCTACGATATAAGGGAAACGCCATACATTACCAAGACCGATGGCACAACCTGCGGAAATAAGAATAAAGCCGAGTCTTGATGAAAATTTTTCTCTCTGCATAATTTTTCCTCCGTTTTTTTAGTCCTGTTTATTTTAGCATATTTTTTTTATGATTGCAAGAAAAAAAGGCCGATGAAGGACATCGACCTTTGAAAATCAAAGTTCTGGTGCTAAGCTCTTGGATGTGCTTTTTTATAAATTTTCTTGATGTTGTTTTTAAGAACCTGATTATACACACGGGTTGTAACGACATCGTTATGGCCAAGCATTTCCGAAACAGCATTTATATCCGCACCATTCTGCAGAAGATGTACCGCAAAGGAATTTCTGAGTGTCTGAGCATTGATATGTGTCTTTATCCCTGCCGATTGAGCATATCCACGAAGGATTTTCCAGAATCCCTGACGCGTAAGCGGTGTACCGCTGCAATTTACAAAAAGAGTTTTTTCCCTTTTACCCTTTGTCATATAACCGCGCGCTTTTTTAAGGTATTCGTCAACTGCGTCCGAAGCCTCTTTCCCGATTGGGATATAGCGCTCGCTTTTAGCACTGCCACAGCTTATCATACCGCCCTTAAGGTCAACATCACGAAGAGTAAGAGTTATTATTTCAGTAACTTTTATCCCCGTTGCATAAAGAAGCTCAAGCATCGCCTTGTCGCGTATTCCTTTAAGATCTGTGGTCTTAGGTTGGTTCAGAAGCTTTACAATCTCACGCGTAGTAAGTGCTTCCGGCGTTTTTTTCTTAACACGCGGAACTTCAATTGTATTTACGGGGTTTTTTTCAATCTTACCGCTTTGCTGTAAGAACGAATAAAACTTGCGCAGTGATGCAACCGAACGTGATATTGTCGAGTTTGCTCTGCCCATATCCTTGAGTCTTTCAACATAGTCATCTATCGTTATTTTTTTTACGCTGAGTGGGTTTTTTGACCTTCCCTCATTAAGGTAGGACAAAAACGCCCCTGTATCACGAAGGTATGATGCGCGTGTGTTCTCAGACATTTTTTCTTTAAGAAGATACGCTTCATACTCCAGAAGTAATTCATTCATTTTATCAATCATCCTAAAGTGAGAGTGTTTCTATTTTACACCTGAGCACCTGAATTGTATATCCTCAAATTGCACATATTTTTTCGCCTTTTTTGATATTTTACAACAAATAATTGCAAAAAAACTTAAACAAAAGAACTTCCGTTGCTCCTGCTATCATTGAAAAAACAAAAAGTTTTGCTATTTCTCCGCGTTTTAAAGTGGATAGCTCACAACTATTCTTTAACTTCAAAACTGTTTCAACTGAAAAATAAAGTAATAGCGGAAGTATGGAAAAGCATTGCGGAATAAGTGATGCTACCGCCTCTACCTTGCCAAACAGGGTCATTATGTAAAGCATTGAAAAAGAGCTTATCGTGCCCCGCACAAAAAAAACAGGATGAAAAAACCATATCGGCATCAGTATCCGTGCAAAAAATATAGTAATAAGCCACAGGAGGTTAAGCCACGATAATCTGAAAAAGTCTGCCGGTGATACTGTCTTGTCATATTCATAAATTGCAGTTAAATCTCCACTTTCCGCTTTTTGTTGTCCGTAAAAAAGAATTATTCCCAGAACTATCCCGACAAGAAAGTTAAAAAGTGCAGATATATAAATCTTTCTGCTTCTTTCATTCATCCACAACACCTCCTTGTAATAATATTCTTGTCCCACAGATATTATTACAAGGAAAAGCACCGTTTCAAAAAGAAACGGTGCTTCAGACTGTCGAAAAAGTCGGTCAACCGCAAGCAAGATTAAATATATGAAAATTTTGTAGGGGTTGGCAATTCTAAACGAACCGACAAAAATAAAACAGATTTTATTAGTCAAGCGAATATAAAAGCCCTGAAAACCGT
>JAZNLD010000073.1:0-15717 GCA_045578925.1 Clostridia bacterium | reverse complement strand
TGCGGTTTTGCTCCCGTAAACGAAAGTGCCGCAATTGTTATCCCTGCTGACGGTCCCGTGACAGTATGCAGCGGTCAGGCATCATTTGACTATTGTGAAATCAAAAATGAACTTGCCGACAGCCGTATTGCAATCCTTCCCGAAATTGGTGAAGTAAGCGGATTTGAATATGATACTGAAGGACAGCTTGACTTTGCAGAGCTTTTTGCGCAGATTAAAAATGAACATCCTAATGTAAAGAAGATTGGCTTCATCGGCAGACTTATTTTCCCGTCAATCATTATGAACAAACTCAAGACTGTATTTGCTGACGCGGAAATAGTTGACTTTGATGATGTTCATTATGAACAGAGAATAATAAAAAGCCCTGCTGAAATTGAAATCCTTAAAACTAACTGGGAAATGGTTTCAAAAATGTTTGAAGCAGTTGTTCCCAAAATCGAAGTTGGTATGACCGAAAGACATATAGAAGGTATGTTTGAAGCAGAAATGATGAGTCTTGGTGCTGAAAGCTATGTTCAGTCCTTTGCGCCGATGGTAGCGACAGGCCCCAAGAATTCATATATCAGTATGTGCAGAAACACATTGAGACAGATTAAGGAAAGCGAAATCCTCAATCTTGCTGCAGGTGTTTCTTACGAGGGTTATAACGGTATCATCTGTAGCCCCCTTGTGCTTGGAGAAATTCCGCAGAAGATTAAAGATGCAGTTATGTGTGCTTACGACGCTCTTAACTACGCGTCAGAAAAAATGCTTCCGGGAACACCCTGTGATGTTGTGCTTAATGCATATACAGAATACCTTACAAAGTACGGATACATAGACTACTGTCCTTACGGAAGTCTTCACAGCACAGGTATGCTTGAGTGCGAAGCACCCACATTCACAGTAGGCAACAAGAGAGTCATTGAAGAAAATATGGCAATCTGTATTGATGCATATTTCAAGGGTATGGAGTGGGGTTCATTCCGTGTTGAAGACTGCTATCTTATCACAGATAAGGGTGCGAAGAGAATGACCACTTATAACGACAAGGCAATCCCCAAGATTTTTAAGTAAGGAGATAAGGAAAATGAAAATAGGAAAGAAGAACTGGGTATTTTGTGATGGTTACCTTCCCCCTCACGGAGATAATCCCGAATTTGAAGGACATGAAGCGCTTATGCTTACAAACCTTAACAAAGAAAAGGCAAGAATGGAACTCGTATTTGTTTTTGAAGACAGAGAACCCGAAACGGGAATTTTCGTGGAACTTGACGGTATGAGAACAACTTGTGTCCGTCTTGACAAGCCTATGGGTGAGAATGGTTTTACCCCCGGAGAATCAGTTCAGTACACACTTTGGGTAAAGAGTGATACACCTATCTGTGCTTGCTTCGGAAGACTTGATGTCCGTCAGACAAATATGGCATATTACAGCGTAGAAGGATATAGCTTCTGATTAAAATCGCACTCCAAAAAAGGCGGTTGGCCATAGGGATAAGTCGGTTTTGAACTGACCTTTTCCGCTAAAAGTGCATCAAAAAATCAGGTAATACACCAGTATTACCTGATTTTTATTCTTTCTTTTAACGAAAAATTTCTATTTCAAAACTGCATCGCACTTTTAAGAGTGCAGTTTTTACTTCAGTACAAACAACAAAATCGAAGATTATCCTGGCGGATATCAAGATTTTTTGTGCAGTAATGGAGAAAAAGTGCCTCTTTAAAGCGATTTATCTCTATGGCCAACCGCCTAAAGGAGTGCGATTTTTTTATAAAAATAAATTCAAAAAATGACTTTATGGTATTGAAATATATCTAAATATATTATATAATGTGATACAATGGATAAAATATCGAATTTTACATAAAAGGTAGGAGGTAGAAATATGAGTTCAATGGAAAAGATTTCCGACCTTATCGCTAAAAAGGAAGCTATTGCTCTTGGTGGCGGAAAAGAAAAGTTGGAAAAACAAAAACAGGGTGGCTCTATGACTGCAAGAGAGAGAATTGAGGCTCTTTTGGACGAGGGTAGCTTTGTTGAAATCGGCGCATTCATTTCAGCGCGCGATGAATTTGCTGCTGCTGACGGTGTTATCACCGGCTACGGTAGTGTTGACTCAAGACTTGTGTATGTTTATTCGCAGGATGTAACTGTTCTTGGTGGTGCAATGGGCGAAATGTACGCCAACAAAATCAACAAGATAGTAGATATGGCTGCAAAGATGGGTGCTCCCGTTATTGGTATGCTTGATTCTAACGGCGTTCGTCTTACAGATGGTCCCCGTGTTCAGCGTGCAATGGGTAGAGTTCTTTCATCATTTGCAAACATCAGCGGTGTTGTTCCTCATATCAGCATCGTTTTCGGTAACTGTGCAGGCGGTAGTGCTATCGCAGCTGCAATGAGTGACTTTGTAGTTATGAATGCAAAAACAGGCAAGATGTTTGTAACAGGTCCTGAAGTTATCGAAGCTACTGAAGGCACAGCTCCCGCAGTTGATGCAAAGGGCAGCGTTAATAAGAATGGTAACGCTCACTTAATCGGTGATGACGACCTCGGATGTATCGAAATCACAAAACTCCTTCTTTCATACATCCCCTCAAACAACCTTTCAGACGCATTTATTTATGAAACAGCAGATGACCTTTCTCGTCCCTGCGACATTCTCAACGAAATTGAAAATGTTACAGATGCTCGTGTGGTTATCGCTGAAATTGCAGACGATAAGGCGTTCTTTGAAATTCAGGCAGATTATGCAAAGGAAGCATCAATCGGCTTTATCCGTGTTAACGGTTCGTCAGTTGGTGTAATCGCAACTAACGAAACTGAACTTTCAGCTCTCGCTGCACAGAAGATGGAAAGATTTGTTCGTTTCTGTGATTGCTACAACACACCTATCCTCACAATTACTGATGTAGAAGGTTTCAAGGCAAGTGCAAGCGAAGAAACATGGGGTCTTGCAAGAAAGAGTGCAGAACTTATGTATGCTTTCGTTGAAGCAACTGTTCCCAAGATTAACCTCATCACAAAGAAGGCATACGGAACAGCGTATACACTTCTTAACTCAAAGCAGGGTGGCGCAGATCTTATCTACGCATATCCTACTGCTGAAATGGCACCCCTTCCTCCTGCAGCAGGAGTAGGTGTTCTTTACAGTGAAAGACTCAAGGCAGGCGAGAGCCGTGAAGCACTTGAGAGAGAATACATCGAAACAGAAGCATCAATCTACAACGCTGCAAAGCTTGGATGTATTGATGATATCATCGTTCCTTCTGAAACAAGAGCGCGTATTGCAGGCGCACTTGAAATGCTCAGAAGCAAACGTGCAGGTGCAATTTCTAAAAAGCACGACAATATGTCGCTGTAAGGAGGACTTATAATGTCAGTAAAGTTAATAGACAGAAATGAGCTAATACTTAAAGGTCTTGCTTATACTGTTATGGGTATCCTTATCGTGTTTATGATTCTTGTAATTATTATGCTTGTAATAAAAGCAATGGCATTTTTCAGCGGAGAATCAAAACCCAAGAAGGTGGAACAGGTAACAACGCCTGTTTCGGAGGCAACACCTGTCGTGGCACAGACAACTGATGACAGCGAGCTTGTGGCGGTAATCACCGCGGCAGTAGCGGCAGCAATGGGTCAGAGCCCATCAGGATTTGTTGTTCGTTCATACAAAGCAGTATCAGGCAATGCTTGGAATAAAGCAGGCCGAATGGATGTTCTTGAAAACAGATTATAATTTAGGAGGAATATGATATGAGAAAATTTAATGTAAAAGTAAACGGTGTTTCATACGAAGTAGAAGTTGAAGAAGTAGGCGCAGTTGTATCTGCACCCGTAGTGGCTCCCGCACCTGTTGCAGCAGCTCCTGCAGCAGCACCCAAGGCAGCAGCACCCGCAGCTCCTGCAGGTGGCACGCCTGTTAAGGCTCCCATGCCCGGTAATGTACTTGATATAAAGGTTTCAAACGGACAGGCTGTTAAGGAAGGCGATGTAGTAGTTATCCTTGAAGCTATGAAGATGGAAAACGAAATTTACGCTCCCTGCAGCGGCACTGTAACAGTTGTAGCATCAAAGGGTGCAACTGTTAATACAGGCGATGTACTTATTTCTATTTCTTAATTGAAGCACACGAGAGCCGAACCTCGTATGGTTTTAAGATGCCAATTTTGGTTGATACGTCGCAAATCCTCTTGGAAATAGCCTCGTATTCCCTACGAGATTTTGCTTGTCTGAACCTAAAATTGTCTGTCTTAAAACTCTTTGACCTTAAACGCATAAAATTTAGTACAATTTTTATGCGGAGGACGAGGATAGGCTGACGCCTTTCAAGGACGACAAATGAAAAGTGTGCAAATTTTAAAAATTTAAGGCATACGGGGTTTGACTCCCGTGTGCTTGATAACAAAAAATTGAGAAATGGAGTGATATAAGTTGTTAGAAAAATTAACTACCGGATTAGTACAATTTTTCGGAAATACCGGTATAGCTGAAATGTTCAGCGATAACGGAGTTATCTGGTGGAAAACAGTTTTGATGATTGTAATAGCTTGTGTGCTCTTGTATCTTGCAATTGTTAAAAAGTTTGAGCCCCTTTTGCTCCTTCCGATTGCGTTTGGTATGCTTCTTGCAAACCTTCCCCTCGGTAATGTGATGCACCCTGAATATTTTACCGGTGAAAAGATAGACTACGGTATGGTTTTACAAAAAGGCGGACTACTGGATTTATTGTACCTTGGCGTTAAACTTGGTATTTATCCTCCGCTTATCTTCCTTGGAATAGGATGTATGACTGACTTTGCACCGCTTATCTCTAATCCCAAGAGTATTCTTCTTGGTGCGGCTGCACAGATTGGTGTATTCATCACATTCCTTGGTGCAATTCTTCTCGGTGCGTTCCAGATTGGTGGTTTCGGTGCTGATGGCTCAATGGAAACTATCTTTAAGGAAGCGGCATCAATCGGTATCATCGGCGGTGCTGATGGTCCCACAGCTATTTATGTTACCAAGACTCTTGCACCCGGACTTTTAAGTGCAATAGCCGTTGCGGCATATTCCTACATGGCACTCGTTCCCGTAATTCAGCCTCCGATTATGAAGGCTCTTACAACAAAAGAGGAACGTATGATTGTTATGAAACAGCTTCGTCCCGTAACACAGCGAGAAAAGATAATTTTCCCCATCGTTGTTACACTTGTAGTTGTTCTCCTTGTTCCCGATGCAGCTCCCCTTGTTGGTATGCTTATGCTTGGTAACCTTTTCAAGGAAAGCGGTGTTGTAGACAGAATCTGTAAAGCAGCACAGAACGAGCTTATGAATATTATCACAATATTCCTTGGCGTAACTGTTGGTGCTACTGCTACTGCAGACACATTCCTTACACCCAAGACAATTCTTATCATCTGTCTTGGCCTTGTAGCTTTCGGTGTAAGTACTGCAGCAGGCGTACTCTTTGGTAAAATTATGTGTAAGCTTTCAGGTGGAAAGATTAATCCTCTTATCGGTAGCGCAGGCGTAAGCGCAGTTCCTATGGCGGCACGTGTATCACAGAAGGTTGGTCAGGAAGCTAATCCCTCAAACTTCCTTCTTATGCATGCTATGGGCCCCAATGTTGCCGGAGTTATAGGCAGTGCAGTTGCAGCAGGTGTATTTCTTGCTCTATTCAAATAATCACACGGGCATATAAAAATGCACAGACCGCAAAAAGCAGTGTATTTATATGAATTGAAAAACTTTAGCAGTTTAAGTAGATTTTATAGGAAAAATTCGTTTTGCAACGAATTTCAGAATTTAATGCTTTTTGCTACGAACAAACTTCGCCTCGGAGTATCTTAATACACCTATCAGCTCAATTTGTCCGTTCTGCACTATTTTTATCCACCCTAAACAACAGAATAGAACGCAATCAAATCTATTGAAAGGAAATAATTATCATGGAAAATAAAAGACCGGTAAAAATTACCGAAACAATTCTTCGTGACGCGCATCAGTCCCTTATCGCTACCCGTATGACAACGGAAGAAATGCTTGGCGCAGTTGAAATGCTTGACAAAGTTGGTTTCAACGCACTTGAAGCGTGGGGCGGTGCATCATTTGACAGCTGTCTTCGTTTCCTTAACGAAGATCCTTGGGAAAGACTCAGAAAAATCAAGGACAAGGCAAAGAATACACCCCTTCAGATGCTTTTCCGTGGACAGAACATCCTCGGTTACCGTCACTACGGCGATGACGTTGTAGAATACTTCGTACAGAAGTCAATTGCAAACGGTATTGACATCATCAGAATTTTCGATGCTCTTAACGATATTCGTAATCTCAAGACAGCTATCGAAGCTACAATCAAGGAAAAAGGTCACGTTCAGGCGGCTATTTCTTATACAATCAGCCCCGTTCATACAAACGAAACCTTTATCAAAATGGCTAAAGACCTTGAAAATATGGGTGCAAGCAGTATCTGTATCAAGGATATGGCAGGCCTTCTCACACCTTACAATGCATACGACCTTGTAAAGGGTATGAAAGAAGCAGTTAAAATCCCGATTGAACTTCACACTCATTACACAAGCGGTGTTGCTTCAATGACTTACCTCAAGGCTATTGAAGCGGGCGTTGACATCGTAGACTGTGCTATGTCACCTCTTTCTATGGGTACAAGCCAGCCTGCAACCGAGCCTCTCGTTGCAGCACTTCAGGGAACTCCCTACGATACAGGTTATGACCTTAACCTCCTCAGCGATATTGCAGATTTCTTCAGACCTATCCGTGAGAAGTATCTCGCAGACGGTACTCTTAATCCCAAGGCTCTCGCTGTTGACGTAAATACTCTTAAGTATCAGGTTCCCGGCGGTATGCTTTCAAACCTTCTCTCACAGCTTAAGCAGCTCGGCGCAGAGGATAAGTTCCAGGAAGTTTTACGCGAAGTTCCCCGCGTTCGTGAAGACGCAGGCTTCCCTCCGCTTGTAACACCTACAAGCCAGATCGTTGGTTCACAGGCTGTGTTCAACGTGGTGCTCGGCGAAAGATACAAGAATGTTACAAAGGAATTCCGCGGTATGGTTAAGGGTGAATACGGCAGAACCCCCGTTGAAATCAGCGACGAATTCGCAAAGAAGATTCTTGGCGATGAAAAGCGTATTACAAAGAGACCTGCTGACGATATCCCCAACGAACTTGATAAGTTCAGAAGCGAAATCAGCGAATATATTGAGCAGGATGAAGACGTTTTAAGTTACGCACTCTTCGGACCTGTTGCTACAAAGTTCTTTGAATATCGTCAGGGACAGAAGTATAAAATTGACCCTGTTCTTGCAGATAAAGAGAATAAAATTCACCCTATGTAATTGGTGGGCGCGATAAAGCAGCACCGACCACAAAACACGTGTTTGTTATTGGTTTCTTGCTTTTCGCGACAAAGATTACAAAGTGACTTTGATTGTTTGAAGAAGGAATTCGCCAAGTGCGAATTCCTTTCTTTTTATGCGTTTTGTTACGCGCAAACTTCGCCTCTCGGCGTACTATTGTACGCCGTCGGGTAACCCTTTGGCTCAGTTTGTGCGTTCTGCACTACTTTCTCATTGCCCACGGGCGCGATAAGGTTTTTATCTTTTTTTGTCGAATGTGTTGCAATTTGTTTTTCCAAATGCTATAATGAAGTTGCCAAACAAAATCTTAATACTGTGTGCAAAAGGAATAGTATATTTTTTCCTATGGAAAAAATATATAGGTTCTTATTCATATACTGTTCTTTTTGCAGTTTGGATTTTGTTTGGCGACAGGGAGCCTATGTGTTTTTCATGCGTCGGCTTTTGTCGGCGCATTTTTTAATTTCTGCAAAACGGGGGATAAGAATGAGAATCGGTATAAGAAGGAAACTCGAAAAAAACGGCAGATTGGTAATTCCGATAGAATACCGCGAATTTTATCATCTTGAAGATGATAAGGAAGTTGAAATAATAGCCACCCCCGAAGGTGTTTTAATTACCAATCCGAACTACAAAATGGTAAAAACAGAAAAAGAATGAAAAAACACTTGACTTTACTACTGTAAAGCGATAAAATATATACGAACTTAATTAATAAATGCGTTTGAGCAGGAACAAGTAAGAGTAGTGGAGCCTTAAGAGAGTTGTCGGTTGGTGCGAGACAATGGGGAAGCTATTTCCGAATACCTCCTGCGAGCAGTGCACCGAACGGAATTCAAGTAGGCTGCAACGGGTGTTCCCGTCATAGAACAGGAGTGTTGATTGACACTTGAAAGGCTGTTATCGTGAGGTAGCAGTAAATTGAGGTGGTACCACGGATATATGTCCGTCCTCTGAATTATCAAATTCGAGGACGGATTTTTTATTTGTCCTCAAACGAAAGGAAGATTTTTATGGTATTAAAAATCGGTATGCTTGTAGTATTTTTCGCTGTTATGATTGCAGTGGGAATATACTGCAGAAAAAACTCTACTGACGTAAACGGATTTGTGCTCGGCGGAAGAAGTGTAGGTCCGTGGCTCACAGCTTTTGCTTACGGGACATCTTACTTTTCCGCAGTAATTTTCGTTGGCTATGCAGGTCAGTTCGGCTGGAAATTTGGTATTGCATCAACGTGGATTGGTATTGGTAATGCAGTACTCGGCTCGCTTCTTGCTTGGGTGATTTTAGGTAGAAGAACACGCCTTATGTCCCAGCACCTTGAAACTGCAACTATGCCTGAATTTTTCGGCAAAAGATATATGAGCGCTTCACTTAAAATAGTCGCATCAATCATAGTATTTATTTTCCTTATTCCTTACACCGCATCGCTCTACAACGGGCTTTCAAGACTTTTCTCGATGGCTTTCCCGGGTATTGACTACTCCGTATGCGTAATCATTATGGCAATTCTTACGGGTATATATGTTATTGCAGGCGGATATATGGCAACTGCTATCAATGACTTTATTCAGGGTATCATAATGCTTGTAGGTATCGTGGCAGTTATCGGTGTAGTGCTTTCACAAAATGGTGGCTTTATAGAAGCTCTCAATGGTCTTGCAAAAGTTGAGGGCGCAGTACCGGGAACATATAACTCATTCTTTGGTCCTGACCCGCTGGGACTTTTGTTTGTCGTAATTCTTACCTCTCTCGGCACATGGGGACTTCCGCAGATGGTACAGAAGTTCTATGCAATAAAGAGTGAGAAAGATATTGAAAAGGGTACAATCATTTCTACGCTATTTGCCATTGTTGTCGCAGGCGGTTGCTACTTCCTTGGCGGCTTCGGCAGACTTTTTTCTGACAAGCTGAATGTTGTGGGGGATATGCCTGCAGGCGGTTTTGACGCAATCATTCCGACGATGCTCCAAAATCTGCCCGACATAATTATAGCAGTTGTAATTGTGCTTGTTCTTTCAGCATCTATGTCGACTCTTTCATCACTCGTGCTTGCTTCAAGCTCCACACTTACTCTCGATATGATAAAAGGACACATAGTAAAAGATATGTCTGAAAAGAAGCAGGTATTTATAATGCGTGTTCTGATAGCAGTATTTATCATAATCTCTGCATTCATTGCCCTTAACAAGGATAAACTCGGTTACATAGCCGATATGATGGGTATTTCATGGGGTGCACTTGCAGGTGCGTTCCTCGCTCCGTTCCTCTACGGACTCTACTGGAAAAGGGCAACGAAGCTTTCAGTATGGGTGAGCTTTATATTCGGCGCAGGCATTATGATGCTTAATATGGTAGCAAGAAGCTCTTTCCCCACAGTCCTGCAGTCACCCATCAACTGCGGTGTAATAGCGATGCTCAGCGGACTTATTTTAGTGCCCGTTGTGAGTCTTCTTTCACCGAAACCTGATGAAGGAGAAGTAGACAAAATGTTCTCCTGCTACAACGAAGAAGTTACAGTATCAAAGAAAAAGTCCCTTGGTTAAAATAAAGAAATCGCAGGCTGTTGCCTGCGATTTCTTTATTTTAATTCTATTGCTCTGTCGCCCTTATTTGCATTTCCTTTTATAACTGGCTTAACTTCTTTGTAGTCCGACATATTACATACAATCATCGGTGTGGTCAGTTTGTAACCCTCACGCTTGATACCTTCTTTGTCAAACGAAATAAGAAGGTCGCCCTTTTTAATTCTGTCACCGTCTTTTACATGGGATTCAAAATACTTTCCGTACAGCTTAACCGTATCAATACCAATATGCATCAGAATTTCTGCACCGCCGTCAGATACAATGTTTATCGCGTGCTTCGTCTGGAAAAGCATTTCGACAGTACCATCACAAGGGGAGTATAGCTTGCCCTCACTCGGCTCTATCGCGATACCGTCACCGAGCGTTTTTGTTGAGAAAACTTCATCCTCCACTTCTTCGATGCTTACGACTTTGCCCGACATATGCGAATAAAGTATTTCTTCCTTTGCCGACTTTTTCACATTTGTATCAATACCGATTTCGGCAGCATTTTCAGAAATCAGTTCCTTTGCGGTGCCTGACTGCATATAATCTTCAAGATTTGACTTGATAACCGAAACTTTCGGCCCATACACAACCTGAATTCCGTGCCCCTTACGGATAACACCCGATGCACCGCTTTGTTTGAGGGAACTTTCGTCAGTGAGGTCGGGGTTTTTAACTGTAACACGAAGCCTTGTCGCGCAGCAGTCAATATCGGCGATGTTTTCCCTGCCGCCAAGCCCCTTGAGTATCAATGCACTCACGCTGTCCGGCTCATTTTGCGCTTTTTTTCGTGCATCAACATCTTTTCTTGTATAAAGTTTCGTTTCTTCGTCATCGCTTTCGCGACCCGGAGTTTTATAATTAAACTTCTTGATCATAAAATAGAATACTGCGAAGTATAAAAGTGCATAAAGAAGACCCACAACAACAATCCATATCCAGTTTGTCTTTTCATTACCCTGAAGTATTCCAAACAGTGTCAGGTCAATAAGACCGCCCGAGAATGTCATACCGACACCAACATTTAAAATATGCATCAGCATAAACGATAGCCCTGCAAGAACACAATGAACGCCATACATAAGCGGTGCTACGAAAAGGAAAGTGAATTCAAGCGGTTCGGTAATACCTGTAAGCATTGCTGTAAGTGCCGCTGAAAGAAGAAGTCCGCCTACGACTTTTTTCTTTTCGGGACGGGCGAGCTTATACATAGCATATGCAGCCGCAGGAAGTCCGAATATCATAAACGGGAACTTGCCCGCCATAAACCTTGTCGCAGAAACGGAGAACTGTGTGGTTGTCTGTGAGGCAAGCTCTGCAAAATAAATGTTCTGTGCACCCTGCACCAGAACCCCGTCAATTATGGCACTGCCACCAAGCTCGGTCTGCCAGAATGGCATATAGAAAACATGGTGCAAACCAAATGGAATAAGTGCACGCTCGATAATTCCGTAAATCCATGTGCCGAAATATCCTGACGCAAGCACAAGGTTTCCAAGACTTGCAATCCAGCCCTGTACAATCGGCCATATATAAAACATCAGAATACCTACAACAAGGAACACTATACTTGATATAATAGGAACAAATCTGGTTCCGCCAAAGAAAGATAGTACCTGCGGTAATTCTATTTTATAAAATCTGTTGTGAAGTGCTGCCACACCAAGACCCACGACAATACCGCCGAAAACACCCATCTGAAGTGTGGTAATTCCGAGCACGCTCGCAGTGGTGTTGGGTGCAAGTGCTTCAATCCCACCCTTTGCCGCAATAAGGGTGCTTATAGTAGTATTCATAATAAGGTAACTGATAGCACCGGAAAGCGCGGCAACCTCTTTTTCTTTTTTTGCCATACCGATAGCAACGCCCATCGCAAAAAGAAGTGGCAGATTATCAAAAACCACACCGCCCGCCTTGCTCATGATATTAAGTATGGTGTAAAGAAGTCCGCCCTCACGGATGATATTGGTCAGGTTATATGCCGAAAGCGTGGTCGGGTTTGTGAACGAACTGCCTATACCCAGAAGCAATCCTGCAACGGGCAAAAGGGCAATAGGAAGCATAAACGAGCGACCTACACGCTGAAGCACACCAAAAACTTTGTCCTTCATATATAATCCTCCTAAAACGGTAATCTGTGCATGAATACCGCTACATATTTTCCTAATTATTATTTTGATTTCAAGGAAAATTATTCGTGTTTTTGCTTTTAAATGTAATTTTAACTATATAGTCACAAAAAAACTGTGAAATGTGTGATTTTTTGTGAATTTATGTGATTTTCTATTGACAAAATGTGTGGTTTTGTTGTATTCTATATATGTAGAAATAGTGTAGGGAACTATGCTTTGGACTATACAGTAGCGGAAATGAAGGAATGAATAATTATGGATATTTCCAAGGTTAAAGGAAGAATTTTCGATATACAGAAATATAGTGTTCACGACGGCCCCGGAATAAGAACAATTGTCTTCTTAAAGGGATGCGCGCTTCGTTGCAGATGGTGTTGTAACCCCGAATCGCAGAAGTTTGAGTTTCAGCATATGAACACCGAAGGTACTTCAAAACTTATTGGCAGGGATGTTACTGCAGGTGAGGTTATTGAGGAAGTTAAAAAGGATGTCGCATACTTCCGCAGAAGCGGTGGCGGACTTACTCTCTCAGGTGGAGAGATGCTGCTTCAACCCGACTTTGCACTTGCGCTCCTGACGCTTGCGAAAAATCAGGGTATGAGTACCGCAGTTGAATCAACAGGCTTTGCTCCGTTTGAAACTATTGAAAGATTGCTTCCGTATATTGATACATATCTTCTTGACATAAAACATATAAACAGCGATAAGCACAAGGAATTTACATCACAGCCCAATGAGCTGATTCTGGAAAATGCAGTAAAAATAGCGCAACTCGCGAAAAAATGCGTAGTCAGGGTTCCTACTATCCCTACCTTCAACGATACAGAAGAGGAGATAAGAGCCATCGCACGCTTTGCAAAAACAAGGATGCGCGTTGATGAAATAAATCTTCTTCCGTATCACCGACTCGGTAAGGATAAGTATACAGGTCTTGATCGTGACTACCTTATGGGCGATGTTCTTCCCCCGACAGACGAGCATATGGAAAAACTTAAAAAGGTCTGTGAGGAAGAGGGACTTATTGCAAAGATAGGAGGGTGACCGTTGAACGAATTTGATACAAATGGGAAGATGAGAATAATTCAGGAGCTTGTTCCCGGTAAACAGATTACCCTTGCTCATGTTATTGCAAATCCTGATAAAATTCTCTACAAAAAGCTCGGTCTTGACCCTGCGGTGGATTACAGCAAATCTGCAATCGGTATTGTTACAATGTCTCCGGCAGAAACTGCGATAATTGCAGGCGACATTGCGACTAAGGCTGCCGGAATTGAACTTGGGTTTGTTGACCGATTCAGCGGTACCCTTATAGTGACGGGTACTGTCAGTGAAGTTCAGTCCGCTGTGGAAGCACTTTGTGAGTATGTGGAAAAAACGCTCGGATTCACAGTGTGCCCGATAACAAGAACGTAAGAAACAAAGAATTCAATGCGTGAATGTGGGAAAATCTTTGTAAAAACCACATTGATTTAAGGGAAAATATCAAAAATCCTTAAAAAACTGATAAAAAGTGTGCAAAAAACACACAAAACCACAGAAAAACACAGAAAATCTGTTGACAAAAGGTCAAATATATTATAAAATAGAAGCAAATAAATTTAATTCTTTTTTGAAAGGATGATTTAAATATGGTAAACGAGTACGAAATTAAAAAACAAATTTGTGAAATCGGTAAGCGTATTTATGACAGAGGTATGGTTGCTGCAAACGATGGTAACATCTCTGTTAAAATCAGCGACAACGAATTCCTCTGCACACCTACAGGTGTTAGTAAGGGATTTATGACCCCCGACTATATCTGCCGTGTTGACAAAGAGGGTAATGTTCTTGAAGCAAACGGCTCATTCAAGCCTTCAAGTGAAATTAAGATGCATATGAGAGTTTATAAGCATCGTCCCGATGTTAAGAGCGTAGTTCACGCTCATCCTATCTATGCAACTTCTTTTGCAATTGCAGGTATCCCGCTTACTCAGCCCATCATGCCCGAAGCAGTAATCGCTCTTGGTTGTGTTCCGATTGCTGAGTATGGTACACCTTCAACAAATGAAATTCCCGATGCGGTTGAAAAGTATCTTCCTTACTTTGATGCAGTTCTTCTTGCAAACCACGGCGCTCTTTCATTCAGCGATTCTCTTCTTGCAGCATATCACAAGATGGAATCTCTTGAATTCTATGCACAGCTTCTCTTCAATGCAAGACAGCTTGGCGGTCCCAAGGAACTCAGCGACGAGCAGGTTAAGGGCCTTTACGAAATCCGCCGTCAGTTCGGTCTCAAGGGTAAGCATCCTGCAGACATCTGCGTAGGCGGTAAGAACAGCTGTCACGCTTGTGGCGGCTGCCCAGTAGCTCATGGTGTAGGTGGCAGTGCAGACAGCGACCTCGTAGCTGCTATCACAAAGAAAGTTATCGAATCTCTTAATAAATAATCACATTCTACATAGAAAGGACTAAGACACATGGACATCAATTCAGAAAAAATTCAGCAGATAGTTGCTCAGGTTCTGAGTGAAATGAATGGTGCTCCTGCTGCAAAGAAGTCAGCTTCTTCCGGTCCTATCCCGTCAACAAGCCGTGCTGCAATGCTTACAAAGCTTGAGCATTACGATATCAAGGAATTTCCTATTCCCGAGCTTGGCGACGATGATATTCTGGTAAAGGTTGAAGGCTGTGGTGTTTGTGGTACAGATGCACATGAATTCAAGCGCGATCCCTTCGGTCTTATTCCTGTAGTTCTCGGCCACGAGGGTACAGGCGAAATCGTAAAGATGGGTAAGAACGTCAAGAAGGACAGCGCAGGTAAGCCTCTCTCAGTTGGTGATAAGGTTGTTACTTGTATGATTTTCAAGGACAATGCCGATATCACAATGTTTGATCTTAACAAGCAGAACGTCGGCGGTGCTGACGTTTACGGTCTCATCCCCGATGATGAAATTCATCTTAACGGTTGGTTTGCAGACTATATGGTTATCCGCGGTGGTTCAACAGTATTTAATGTAAGTGATCTTGACCTTGATTCAAGAATTCTTATCGAACCCTGCGCAGTACTTATTCACGCAGTTGAGCGTGCAAAGACAACAGGTATCCTCAGATTCAACAGCCGTGTTGTTGTACAGGGTTGCGGACCTATCGGTCTTATCTGTATCGCAATACTCCGCACAATGGGTATTGAAAACATCACTGCAGTTGACGGCGAGCAGATGCGTCTTGATTTCGCAAAGGAAATGGGCGCAACCGCAACAGTTAATTTCAAGGAACACAAGGGAATAGAAGAACTTGCAGGCGCAGTTGAAAAGTCATTCGGCGGTTATCTTGCAGATTTTGCATTCCAGTGTACAGGTTCTCCCGTTGCACACAGCAACATCTATAAGTTCATCAGAAGCGGCGGCGGACTTTGTGAACTTGGTTTCTTCATCAACGGTGGCGATGCGACAATCAATCCTCACTTCGACATCTGTTCAAAGGAAATCACTACAGTAGGTTCATGGGTATACACACTCCGTGACTACGCAACAACATTTGATTTCTTAAAGAGAGCAAAGGGCATCGGTATTCCGCTGGAGAAGCTGATTACCCATAAGTTCCCGCTTTCACAGATTAACGAGGCACACATTACCAACCTGAAAATGGAAGGCTTAAAGATTGCCATCATTAACGAGTAATTAACC
>JAZNLD010000072.1:0-6621 GCA_045578925.1 Clostridia bacterium | reverse complement strand
TTTCTTATGGTATAAAGATAAACCTCTTTCCTGCTCATATAAACTTTTTCTGCCTCTAAAAAGCAAGGAACTATACAGCTTAAATCCTCACCAAGCGATATGGCAGGATTTACATTCAGCTGATGCTTTTTCAAAAGCTCACGTTTTATCGCCTTCCCCCACAGGAAATAGAATATGTGTTCCATATTTTTATCCGATAGAAGTTTCGGAAAAATATGTTCCTTTATTGCATCTTTATCATATAATCCTTCAGGAACAAGGTCGTGTTTTGCATCGCCGTTTTTTCCATCAATATAGCATCGGTAAGAAAAAGAAACAATGTCAGCATCTGTATCACATATTATGCTGTGGGCACTTTTCAGTGCATCGGGAAGAAGCGCGTCATCGCCGTCAAGGTTAAAGACATACTCGCCGCTTGCAATGTTTATCCCCGCCTGTCGCGCACTTACAAGGCCACCGTTTTCTTTATGTATTACCTTTATTCTTCCATCGTTTTTTGCGTACTCATCACAGATTGCTCCGCAATTATCCGGAGACCCGTCTTCTACCAATATTAGCTCATAATCTGCAAATGACTGCGAAAGTACGCTTTCAACACATTTTCTTATGTATTTTTCAATATTATATATTGGAACAATCACCGAAAAAAACATTCAAAAAAACTCCTATCTATCCCTTAGTAGCACCATCATTTTCTGAAGCAGGAATAATCTGTACTTCATTGCAAATGCGAAAGCTGCCTGCTTTACAGGCAATTTATACCATGGGTAAGATTTTAAAACATTGTTTATTTTATCGTTCGTACAGATTTCGCGAAGTCTTTTTCGCAGGGTAGAGTATTTTATTTTTTCTTTCCTCGCGTGCATAATCTCCTGCGAACATAAAATTCTGCCAAAGCCTTGAATCAATCTGTCCAAATAAAGCTTGTATTCTTCTTTTTCAACTGTTTCTGAGAGCCTTTTTTCAAGTTCATTCAAAAATACTATACTCTTTTCAAAGCGCTCTTTCTTATACGATTTTGAGAGGGATTCTCCATTTCTGCAATAGCAATAATATACCCCCGCAACCCCGACTGCAATTTCTGCATTTTTAATGTAGTCTACCATAAAAAGTGAGTCTTCTGACAAAATATCTCTTTCTGATAAGAAGTTGATTTTTTTCTCATCAATCAAGTATTTTCTAAAAATGTTTTTGCACACACTCACACCATACCGGCTATCATCAGGTTCGTTGGGAAGTGCACCCACAACACCTAAAAGAAGCATCTTCATATTTTCATTTTTAAATACAGTTTCTTCATCAAAGAAGGTCTTCTTTATACATTCTCCCGTTTCGGAAAACATATTTCCACCAACAAAGCAAATACCTGAAAGAACAATATCTGCATTATTTACGGATGCTGTTGAATACAATTTTTCATACATTTCAGGTTCTATATAATCATCTGAATCCACGAAACCGATGTACTCCCCTGTTGCTTCCTTAATACCTGTATTTCTCGCAAATCCAAGACCTGCGTTTTTCTTATGCACAACCTTAATCCTTGAATCTGTTTTTGCAAGTTCGTCACAGAGCTTTGCGCAATTTTCCTTCGAGCCATCGTCCACAATGATAATTTCTATTTCTTTAAGAGTCTGGTTCAATATAGAATTCATACATCTTTCAATGTATTTTTCAGTATTATAAACCGGAACGACAATGCTCACTTTAGGTTTATTCACGCTTTTCACCCCTTGCAAATAAGTTTTTTATACTCTTGGGTCAAGATGTCACAATACTCCTTGACACCCATTATTTCTTCGCTGATATTTTCGCAGTTTGTTTTAAGGTCTTCATAAAACTCTTCATTTCCAAGAGCTTTTAAAACTGCATCGGCTACAGCTTTCGCAGTTGATTCTGCTGCAAGCACCCCTGTCTTCTGATCCTCAACAAGTTCTGCCATACCGCCACTGTTCATTGTTACAACCGGAACGCCCATTGAGTGAGATTCCAATATAGATAACGGACAGTTTTCATAACAAACGGACGGAGCGATGAGGATTTTTGCGTTTGCCATAAGCTTGGTAAGAGCGTCGCCTGAAACAAATCCTCTCATCTCAACATTAGGAATGTTCTTCAACACCTCATCATCAGGGCCATTTCCCGCCACAACAAAATTAAACTGAGGAAGAAGTTTTGCAGTTTCTGCCAAAAGACTTACTCCCTTTTCCTTGGAAAGTCTGCCGACAAAAACGATGTATGGTTTCTCGGCGGTAGTTTTAGCGGGACGAGAATTTTTTTCTATAAAGTTATGTATTGTAAATGTTTTTCCTGAATATATATCTGAGCTGAACCTAAGCTTATTTTCAAGAAATCTACTCGGACATATATACATATCCACTTTTTTATAAGTCTTTAAAAGCGAATAAAATTTCGCTTCAATTACTCCCAGAATGCTTTTTACAAGCGAGTCGTGAATACAACGATGCTTTATACAATTCAACTTTGAGCCTTTTACGCATCTTTCACAAGGTTTTGCTTCTCCAAAGCTGTATAAAAGGTGATTCGGACAAATCATCTGATAATCGTGAACCGTCTGCACAAGTGGAATATGCCTTTTTTTAACGGCATAAATAATTGACGGCGTAAGCTGAAAATTGATATTGTTCATATGGACAATGTCAGGTTTGAAATCATCCAAAACCTTGCCTATTTTCCGATATGCGTCGCCTGAATAGATTATTTTAAACGGATAGAGAAATCTCGCAGCGCCTTTTGAATGGAAATCCATATTCCCCGTATATTGTCCCGAAGAATTTCCCACCGTATTTTTTTCATCGTACATACCGAAGTACTGAACTTCGTGTCCTAATGAGGAAAGCTCATCACCAAGTTTCAACATATAGCTTTCCGATCCACCTCTTGGGTAGAGGAACTTGTTTACCATTAGTATTTTCATAGTATTGTACCACCCTCTGTTTCCTTATTTGAGTCGGAAACATATCCAAACATTTTTTTCTCGGTGCTTCTTACCTTTGCATTAAATCCGTGTCCGATCATTATTATTGCAAGCACAGTTGTAAGAAGAGGATAGTTAATTGTATTGTCTGTCGAGGAAACAATTACAAGATATATGCTTAAAGAAAATGTAATAATCGCATTATCGATTTTCCCTTTTTTACCAAAATAACATACTCTGACAAGAGTCATAGAAACAAGCCACAATATATAACCCCAAAAGCCAAGGTCAATGAAATACTGCAAGAAATCGTTGTGAACAGAGGATACTCCGACATTCATATTTGTGCTCAACTGATATGTCAGGAAACCTATTCCGTTACCTAAAAATGCAGGATCAAATTCGTAAAATTTATCTACCGCATGATAAATATCCACACGACCACTTGTGTCTATTCCGACTTGTTCAAGCAGCGAAAACACATCAAGTTTTATAATCGCAACATATCCAACGAGAAATGCCATCAAAATCACTGTAAATATCACCACAAGTCGCATTGCGGTATCCTTTTTAAATTTAGCTATGAATTTCAAAAGCCAGCCAAAAGCCAGCGAAATTACTATTGCTATGATACCTATTCTTTTAAATGCGGTAAGGAAGCAAAACGATGTAAGTCCGAAAAGAATATAAAACACTATATCCCTTTTGGGTTTTAGTAGCATATATATAAGGTATGCTCCAAGACAGAAAGCAAGCTCATGTATCTCTGCCTGCACAATAATATCTCCTGTATCTGCGGCAAAAGTCAGAATAAGTGTAATGAATTCCGAAAAGAAGCTGCCTAATCCGTGCTGCATTACAATCGTCAGAATCATAAGCATATTTGAAATCAGGATTGCAATCAGGTTGTACCATATACCCTTTTCACCAAACACGTATAAAAATGCAACAGCGGCAAGGGTAAATGAAATCATATTATTGTACACAAAAGCGCCAGACAAGCCTCTTGAAATAACATCGGCGTCAACCTTTTCAACAAACCATATAAAAAGCGACACCATGATACTCACAATAAGCGGTGCGGAATATACAAGGGTCGATTTTAAAGAGGATATTCCCCGCGCAATATTAGGCTTATACAAAAATGCACAAAATGCCGAAGCAAACAAAAGAAGGGCAAAAGCATGGCGGTATGTAACAAATATCCCAAGGTTTATTACTTCATTAAGGAAATAGTACATAAGTACTGCTACTGCCATAAAATAAACCTTGCAGGTTGTTTGCACAAACTTATTATCCATGCTCTTATATCCCTCCCCTTTTTTTAATTACGCTTCTTTTTTATCCGGATGTGAAGTATAGGACTTTTTGTTTTTAATAGTCTCTGAAAGCAGTTTTCTTGCAGTCAGATTTTCCTTAAAGGTTTCTGCTATACCAACATTGTACTCAATTTTTATATTTCTGTACTCCTCACGGTCTTCAATTCTTAATCTGAAGAGTCGCATTATATCTTCAACAGTAATGTAGTCAACATCTTTTGCCACAATCACAAAGCTGCCATTTCCATTATACACATACTCTGCACTTGTTTTTCCGAATGCCTCTTTAAGATACTGTGTAAAGATTTTTATTATATCATCGCCTGTATCGCGGGAGTGTTCAGCATTTATTGACATAAGATTTGCAATATCAACCATACAGTAAACTGTTCCGTCATCCAGAAGCTTTTTATCCATAGATTTCAGATACTTATCAAAGTATGCGCGGTTGTAGAACTCTGTAAGATGGTCTGTATAGAAAATATAATTTACGATGTCTCCAAGTCTTCCCAGAACAACTGCGCCTCCGCAACAAAGAATTATCAGGAAGAAAAACGCAATCAATGTGTAAAGACCTACATTTACACTTGGTTTTACTGAAGCTGATGATAAAACTGAAATATAACTTGCACCGAGGTACTCGTTATATTCATCGTTTGTTTTCATAGTCTTGTCATAAAGAACCGACAAATCAGAAACAAGCGATGAAATCTCGTCATCAATTTCTTTTTTAATTGCTTCATAATTTTCGTTGTAAATCTGTGCACAGGTCTTATCCGATATGCGACAAACCCCGTAGCACTTTCCGCTGCACTTTTTGAAGGTGTCAATAACATACTGACAGTATGCAGTGTCTATTATCGAATGCTCCTTCTTTTCGTTATGCTCTCTCCAACTGTATATGAGTTCATCATAAGTTACAGTCTGGTCTCCGGGCACATAGGTTTCTTCAGAAGTTGCGAGCAGATTGCGTTCGTGAACATTATCAAGAATATACTCATAAGTGATATTTGTGTTTCCTGATTCACGCATTTTGTCAACATAGGCATCAATAACCGAAACAGTATCTTCTACTATGCTTTCTTCTTTTGTGTTCAGGATATTGTTGTTATCAATTCGCGTAGTGTAGTCTGAAATAAGCACAGTTTTATTCTTTGTTACCTGATACTTATATATTTCTGAAAAGAGCGATGAAAGTCTGACAGTTCTTAAATAGTTGAATTCATCTGCCAGATCGCTGAATGATACACCTGTCTTTGTAGCTCTGTAATAGGGGTTCTGATCCATTCTTTGGTACAAAGTTGTCAAGGTTTCATTAATCCCCGTGTCAATCAGTTCCACCATTTCAATATAGTCATAGTTTTCTTTTTCTATGTTATCAATAAGGTTTTTCGCCGGAGCAACATTTACATATTTCTGACTATATTCTGCAAAATACACATCAAGTGTTTCATCAAGAATAGTTCTTGCAAAATCTGTTCCCTCATTATTTGTAGCTGTGAAAGAAACAATATAAGTGCTTGGCTCGTAGATGTACTCTTCGCCTTCTTCAAGTTTCGCTTCTTTCTGCGCTACCTTATCCTCATCGGGAATGGGTGTTATTGACAATCTGGAGATAAGACTATCAACAGAATAAATGCCTGTAAGTCCCATTCTGTGAACCACTTTTGACATTACGGATGAAGATTTTATTTCGCTTACATCAAATTTTGAGCCTGTAGGTGTAAGGCCTTGCTCTGCCGCCGGATCGTTGTAGTGTATAACTTCCGATGCAACATATGTGTTAGAATTTTTGAGATTGAAATTTATCGCATAAGTGGCTATAACACAAAAAATCATTATGATTGGCAGAAGCTTTTTTAAATATCTTAAAATCTGAAAATTCTTCATTTTTAATCCTCCTGTATAATTTTTGTGTTTACGCCTTGGGGAATTTTTTTGAAACGGCGAAAAGCATTGCCGCAATGTATGCTAAAACTGCAAACAGCATGATTTTCTTCAATTCACTAAACAGTGAAACGCCCGAAATACTTACTGCAATACACTGGTTCATTGTATGGTTTGAATACTCTCTTCCTGCGCTTATTGCTTCAACAGTAAAATCATCTATGCTTTTATCAATTGACTCGATGAGCGCATCTGCTTCCATAGAATAAGTTTTTTTACCGGATGCATATTTCATCTTATTTATAACAAGATTGTTATCCATTATTTCCTTTTCGTTTGTAGCAACACGATCACTGAAAGAAGTAGCCATTACGGAAAGTTCATCAATACCTACCTTGGTTCTACCCATATAGTACTTTCCGCTTTCGTCCCAAGTGGGAACAAGAACCACTCTTGTCATTTCTTCTGAATACATAT
>JAZNLD010000071.1:0-4218 GCA_045578925.1 Clostridia bacterium | reverse complement strand
CCAAGGAGTTGTCCTAATATGTTGTCTTCCTAAGACCGCTTGGCCTCCGACTTCCTTTCTTTTCCCTCGTCTGCCAGCGCGTCGATAGGTTTATCGACACGCTAAAAGCCGATTGGGGTTACCCAATCGGCTTTTTTACCGTATAGGAATTTGCATATTTTTTCGCGAGCAACATTTGTCTGCCTAAATTTTGGTCAGGACGCGAAATGGGTGAAGCGGCACGCTTCTTTTTTAATCTTCATAAATGCTTCTTAAAAGTTCTCTGTTTCGTCTGTTTCTTGCATCGCGTCTTCTTTTACGCAATATTTTTCTACGGCGTCTTTCAGCCATAACTAGAATAAATATCACAACACCAATTGCTACAAAGAGCCACGGTGAAGTAACAAATGCTATCATCTTATTCACAAGAAAAGTTATAGGGTCAAGATTATAGTTTTTCTCCGAAAGGAGATTAACAGTTCCTATTGACTTTCCATCAAGAAAATACTCCCTCTGCCCTATTACATCGTTTTCTTTAACAGGGGCACTTACTTTTTTAGGAAGTGTATCCTTAAACTTTATTTTCGCGATTTCTTCATCTTTTAATTTGATGAATGAAACTTTTTCTTCCGTTTTAAGAATTATCTTTTTTTCACGCCTTGCATTTTCAAGACCTGTCTGCGCAATTATTTCGCCTTTTCCTACGACTGTTTCGGAAGTATAGTTCTCAAAAACATAATCAAACATATCCTTACAGTCCTGGAAACTCTGTGCCACATTATCAACTGTTTCCGCTTCAAACACAAGCGCGAGAAGGGATATTGAATTTTTCTGCGCGGAGGCCGCTATACAGCTTTTTGCTTCAGCACTGTATCCTGATTTTATGCCTGTGGACGGCTTGTAATAATAATCCGTCCTGAGAAGTTCGCTGACAAAATGGTTTCTGTTTGTTATCTTTCTCGCTGTATGGCACTTTTCCGTAGCAGGAATGCTGTATGACTTAGTCTTTACAATTTCTGCAAATGTCTCATTCTGCATTGCAGCGCGTGAAAGAATTGCCATATCTGCAGCAGTTGTATAATGACGTTCATCGTGCTCACCTGAAGGATTCGTGAAATTGGTATTTTTCATTCCGAGTTCCTTTGCACGCTCGTTCATCATTTCAACAAAGCTTTCTATACTTCCTGCCGCTTTTTCAGCAAGAAGATTTGCCGCATCAGATGCAGAAGAAAGCATCATTCCGTAAAGAAGCTGTCTGACAGAAAGACGCTCATCTTTGATAATTCCCATCTTACTGTCACCATCAGAAACATTAGCAAGTGCGGTATCACTCGCTGCTACAAGCTCCTCAAGATTACATTTTTCAAGCACAAGAAGTGCTGTCATAATATTTGTAAGTGCGGCGGGATAAACCTTTTCATTCGCCTTTTTCTTATAGATTACACTGCCTGTTTTCATATCCATAAGAATTACATGCGGCGATTTTGCTGAAAGTTTCTTTACCTCAGTTTCAATATTTACTTGTGTATCGTTATTCTCAGGTTCTGCATATGCATAAGAAAATGAAAACAGCAGTATCACTATCAGTGCACATGCAATAATCTTTCTTTTCATTATACTATTTATCCTTTTTTAAACTCTTGACCGCTTCTATGAAAGCGGGGTCTTCTGTAATGTCCCCTTCAACAGTCGGAGCAGGCACCTCCACGTCAGGAGTAATACCCTCATTTATCCAAATTCCGTCAGGAGTATAGTTTTTATAGGTTGTGAGCTTTAACACGCCCTCTGAATAATCCAAAGGTTTCAGTGAAAAAACAGATTGTGTGACACCTTTACCAAATGTTTTTTCACCTACTATAACAGCTCTCTTATGAGCCTTCATAGCACCTGCGAAAACTTCGGAGGCACTTGCCGTGTTACCATTAACGATAACTGCAAGCGGAGTATCTATACTTCCATCCTGAGCCATAAGAAACTCTTTATCTCCGTCTTTGTCAATGGTGTACATAATCGTTTCTTTTTCCATGAATATGTCACATATATCGCGAAGACTATCAAGACTTCCTCCGGGATTATCTCTAAGGTCAATTACAACCCCCTTCACTGAGTCACTAAGATTTTGTGTTATCTCAAAAACCTCCCAATGGGTTGACTCTGTAAAGCCACCAAGCTCTATGTAGCATATATCATCTATTGTTTGAGAACTCACTACATATCTGTTGACTTCCTCTCGTTTAAGAGAAACCGTGTATTCTTCTGAACCTCTGATAAGTGTTATCTCTACACTTTTTTCAAGAGGGTCTTCAATTCCAATACCTTTTAAATATGAAACCGAATCGTCAACATCTTCGTCAGAGTAATCTTTTCCATCAATGCTTTTTATAAAATCTCCCGCTTTTATGCCTGCCTTTTCTGCAGGAGATCCCTTGATTACGGCCATTATTTCAATACGCTTTTGCTCGGTATTTGGAGAAACTTCTGCACCAATTCCAACATAAAAACCTTCAATGATTGACAAAATATCATCTACGTTGTCTTCATTATAGTATGCTGCATATTTATCCCCTAACGAGTCTATTACCGCATTTATCGCATTTTCTTCACTTTGAGCACGGTCATATTCTTCAACATAAGAAGATTCTATTCTTGAAACAACTTGTAAGAATTTCTTATATGGAAAATCAACTTTTAAGAACAACACAACTGTTGCAACAGCAATTAAAAGCACTGTTGCAACAAATGTTATTAAAACTGTTTTGACCGTTTTTCTCAATAAAATCCCCTGCCCTCAAAGAAGATGTTGCCTGCAGTTTGAGTTAGGCGGTTACATATGCCATCGGGTCAGTAGTTGAACCATTTACACGAACTTCATAATGAAGATGTGGTCCTGTTGAAAGACCTGTTGAACCAACCTTGGCAATAACCTGACCTCTTGTAACTTTTTCACCTTTTGAAACCAAAAGGGTACTACAATGTCCATACAAGGTTGAAAGACCGCTACCATGGTTGATGATTATACATTTACCATAACCACCGTTTGTTGTAGCAAGTGTTACAACACCATCGGCACTTGCTACAATGTTAATACCATAACCTGCACCAATATCTATACCTGCATGGAATTTTTTAACCTTGTATATAGGATGTATTCTGTATCCGTACTTACTTGAAATTCTTGTAACACCAGGAACGGGCCAAGCAAATTTTCCACCTGTATACTGTACAGGGTTTGCACCGTAAGAAAGTGCAGCCTGATTTTGCTTTATAAGAGCCTCTTCCGCTGCTTCAGCCTCTTCATAGATAGCCTTGTACTTTTCTGCATCCTTCTGTGCAGCATCAAGAAGTTCCTGCTTCTTGGCAAGCGTTTCATCAAGTGAAACTTTTCTGTTTTCAAGCGACTTTATATTTTCTTCCTGTCTTACAAGAATATTTTCGAGTTCCTTCTTACCGGACTCAATCTTTTTCTTTGTATTATCAAGCTGTTTTAAAACATCTCTGTCATAACTCATAAGCTGTGAAATCATTTCAAGCTTTGTAAGGAAATCACCGAAATCACTTGCTCCAAAAAGAATTTCAAGATACTTTATCTCGCTATTCTCATACATAACCATAGCGCGCTTTAAAAAGAGCTCTTCGTATTCTATGTACTCTTCTTCTGCTTTTTTAAGTTCTTCTTCCTTGAGAACAATATCGTTTTTTGTATTCTCAACCTGATTTTCCATCAAAACGATTTCATCCTCAGTAGCACTGATCTGATTATCTATTGATTTGTATTCAGCACGGGCCTGTTCCTTCTTCTTTTCAGCATCCTCTGACTGTTTTTTAGCCTGCTCTGTTTTTTTCTTGGCTTCATCAATCTGTTCCTGAGATACCGCAGCCATAGCCGGACTTACAACAGAGATTACAAACGCAAGAGCTACGAGAATAGCACAAGCCATCGCCAGAATTCTTTTAATTTTTTCTTTACTCTGTTTTTTATTATTCACTATAAAATCTCTCCTAAATAAGATTGATTATACTTTAAGATGACGCTTTAATGATAATCCACTTCCGATTGAACCCATCAAAACGCCAAACAACGCCATACTTACCGCCAAGGGCAAAATACACGCCTGAAGGGGAATGAAATCAAACAAATTGATAAGTGCAGCGATTGATGAAATTACTGTATTGTAACCAAATGCAATCACCACAAAGGATGCTAAAAATCCGAGCAAGCCAATCATCATACCTTCAAGC
>JAZNLD010000070.1:0-4943 GCA_045578925.1 Clostridia bacterium | reverse complement strand
CCGCAACCGTCAATAACACCTGTTTCGCTGATATTGTAAAATTTGTCGATGCTGTCTGTTGCCTTTTGAGCAATTTTATCTGGGAATATATGGCAATGAGAATCAATTATCATAGTAAAACCTTCTTTAGGTAGAGTATATGCTAAAGGAAAACTCGGACTTGTACCAATGCACAGTCCGACTTCTAATGTTGAATTATCAATTATGCAGATTACTTTTTGAGATCAAATATCTCTATTGCACTTTCGCGCATTTTGTATTTAAGTATTTTACCTGCGGCATTCATAGGGAATTCATTTACGAATAAGAAATATCTGGGAACCTTGTGCTTTGCGATAGATGCGTAACCGTATTCCTTCATTTCCTTTTCGTCGGCTGTTTCGCCCTTGTGAAGAATAACCCAAGCGCAGCATTCTTCGCCGTATTGTTCATCAGGAACACCAACAACCTGAACATCACGAACTTTAGGATTAGTAAGATAGAATTCTTCAATTTCTCGTGGGTAAAGGTTTTCACCGCCTCGGATAATCATATCCTTAAGTCTACCTGTAACCTTGTAATATCCGTCAGGAGTTCTCATACATATATCGCCTGAATGGAGCCAGCCTTCGCTGTCTATTGCCTGAGCAGTTGCTTCAGGCATTTTATAATAGCCCTTCATAATGTTAAAGCCACGGGCAACAAATTCACCGCTTTCACCGTCAGGAAGCTCAAGACCTGTTTCAGGGTCGATAATTTTACATTCAACTCCGGGGAAAGCGCTGCCAACTGTTTCAACACGGTGGTCAAGGTCTTCGTTTACTTCACCCATAGTGCAACCGGGAGAAGCTTCTGTCTGACCATAAACCGAAATAATTTCTCGCATATTCATTTCAACTGAAGCGCGTCGCATAAGGTCTGCAGGGCAGTTTGCACCTGCCATAATGCCTGTTCGCATATATGAAAAGTCAGTTTTTGCAAAATCAGGGTGGTTAAACATTGCAATGAACATTGTTGGAACACCGTTGAAGCAGGTGATTCGTTCATCGTTAACACAAGCAAGTGAAGACTTAGGTGAGAAGTAGGGGATAGGACAAAGTGTTCCGCCGTGAGTCATCATAGATGTCATAGAAAGCACCATTCCGAAGCAATGGAACATAGGAACCTGAATCATCATTCGGTCAGCGGTTGATAAATCCATTCTGTCACCGATAGTCTTACCGTTGTTTACAATGTTACGGTGTGTAAGCATAACGCCTTTCGGGAAGCCTGTTGTACCTGAAGTGTACTGCATATTGCAAACATCGTCAGGCTTTACAAGGGAAGCGCGTCTGCGAACCTCTTCGCGCGGAACAAGGGCAGAACGGGAGAGCATCTGATCCCAGTTAAGGCAACCATCCATATCAAAGCCCACGGTTACAACATTGCGAAGGAACGGAAGGTTCTTGGAATAGAGAGGTGAGCCGGGCTCAAGGTCCTTGAGCTCAGGGCAAAGCTCTTCAATAATCTCCTTGTAGTTGATATCCTTGCAGTATTCAATCATAACAAGAGTATGAGTATCTGACTGCTTGAGAAGATATTCAATTTCGTGAATTTTATATGCTGTGTTAACAGTAACAAGAACTGCACCTATTTTTGTTGTTGCCCAGAATGTAAGGAACCATTGGGGAACATTGGTTGCCCAGATTGCAACGTGGTCTCCTGCTTTTACACCCAGGGAAATCAAGGCAGCTGCGCACTCATCAACATCGCGACGGAACTGCTCGTAAGTTCTTGTGTAGTCAAGTGTAGGATATTTGAATGCATACTGGTCAGGATAAGTTTCAGCCATTGTGTCAAGCACATCGGAAAATGTTGCATCTAAAATATCATACTTTTTCCAGACGAATGTTCCTGTCTTATCGCGGTTGTAGTATGCACGGTCATAGGATTTTTTCTCACGGCCTAAAGACGAAATGTAGTTTGTAAAGTGAGTAAGAACGATATCAGCATCGCTGATTTCTTCGTTCCAGGCGGCGCAGATAAAGCCTTCATAGTTGAGAGACGAAAGGGAGTTGATTAACTTTTCAACATCCAGGTCTCCTTCACCGATTAAGACTGTCTTACCGTCTTTCATATCTCCAAGGCGAACATATTTGATATATGCCCCCAAGTTCTTAATAGTGGTTTCTGCAGTTTCACCTGCATCAAAAAATGTTCCTCTCACATTCCATGATGCGCCGATAGCAGCGGATGCAAAGTGATTGATAATGCTAATGACATTTTCTGTTCTCGCAAGGTATCCAACAGTTTCAAATAAAATGCTGACATCTGTTTCTTCTGCGCGCTTGATTGCTGCAGACATTTTTTCATCAAGCATATCAAAGGATGTTTTTTCTTCTGTGCGGACAATAACACTTTCAATACCTGATGCTGCCGCCATATTTACATATTTTTCTACAAGCTCAGCGGTAGTGCTTTCGCTTTCGATAGGGTCAGGCATACGCAGTGAAGAAACAGTAAGATTTCTGTTGACCAGCTTTCTCTTTGCGTCTGCAATACGGTCACGTCTCAAAATACTGTCGTGATGTCCGCTTCTTTCCTTTATAGCGTCGTAAATTTCGAAGCCTTCAAAGCCATAGTCAAAAGCATAGCGGCAAGTGTCAAGGAATGAGGAGCGATTTACATTTTTAGTTGAAAATACAATTTTCATCTTATTCCTCCTCAAATATGATTTTATTCAATGCATTGATATATGCTCTGATGCTTGCAGCAACAATATCAGTAGAAGTGCCGTTGCCTGAATAAAGCTTTCCGTTATTGCGAAGTCTTACAAGTGCTGAACCGAGAGCTTCTTTTCCTTCTGTAACAGACTGTACCTGGAAATCATCAAGCTCATAGTGGTGACCAATGCACTGTTCGATTGCACGGAAAACGGAATCGATAGGACCATCACCATTACTTACACCGCATATAATCTCATCATTACATTTCAAAGTAACCTGAGACATTGAAGCAGACATATTGCTACTGGTTGTTGTGTATGTTTCAAAATGATAAGTTGACGGAGCCTGCATAGCTGAGCTTGCAATAATTGCTTCGAATTCTTTGTAGCCAACAGCACCTTTCTTTTCGCATACCTGCATAAGTGCTTTATACACATTGCCGATGTCTGAATCAGAAAGCTCATAGCCTAAAACTACTGAAGCCTGAGTTATTTGTGCTATGGAAGAATCAGAATCAAGTAAAATCTTTTTCTTCTCACTTACAGTTTTTTCGTTTTCGTAGCTATCGTGATTAATATTAGCGAGTATGTCTTCAATGCTTGCGTGGATTTTCGTGTTGCTAAGCTTGATTTCTGCATCAATCTGTGCTCCGCATGCATTTATTGCATCGGAGATTTCACCTGTAAGAAGAGCGTCTTTGCCAACCATTGCACATTTAAGACCGTCAGCACCGCTTTTGATTGCGGAAAATGCAGAAGCAACACCCATATTGATGCGGTCTGAAACCTGAACATAAACAGGGATTTCTACTGCTTCTTTTACCTTTGCAACCAATTCTGCAATTTCGTCAGGAGTTGAAATGCCTGCATCATCACAGATAGTAATCATATTTGCACCGCAACTTTCGGCTTCCTTTACTGCAACAATAAGGAAATCTTCGTCTGCTCTTGTTGCATCAAGTGCAGAAAATTCAACATCAGAGCACAATGCTTTTGCATCCTTAATAAGGGTAGCAATTTTTTCAAGCATTTTTGCCTGTTTCACATGATATGTGTATTCCATCTGGATTGTGGATACAGGAAGCTCAATCTGAAGGCGGGGCTTTTTAGCATCCTTGATGCAATCCCATGCAACGGCAATATCCTCGTTGGTGAATCCCACAGGGATTGCTAAAACAGCATTCTGTACATTTTGTGCAATTGTTTTATAAATGATTTTATCTTCGCGAGGTGATTTTACTGCAGGGAATTCAATTACTTCTGCACCGATTTTATCGGCACAGTTTGCAATAGCTGATTTTTCACGGAATAGCAAGGATACAGCTCTGTCCTCTGAAATCTTCTTAAGTGTGATGTCTGAAATAATAATTTTTTTCATTTTTGCTCATCCTTTCGTGAATGTACAATATAATGTATATGTAACGCAATAAAAAAACCTGAGGTCAATTATACTATTGACCTCAGGGACGAATCGAAAAATCCGCGGTACCACCCCGGTTACTGCAAAAGCAGTCGCTCATTAAGACTCAATTAAGTCTGTAGCCATGGTAACGGGGCTGCCGTAACTCCTTACACGCCTTGGCGGTTGGGGAGTTCTGCTCCGGAACGAGACCGATTTTTTGGAACAGGTTGGCTTGCACCTACCGTCAACTCTCTGAACTGTCGAACCAAAAATTCGTAATTCCTTCATTGCATTTAATAAATATGTATGAAATAATATCATCATTTTTTCTGTTTGTCAACAGTTTTTTCGTGATTTTACTTAAATAATTATGAGCTTCTTTATTACAAATGACGATTTTTTTATGAAAAACTATTGACACGAAAATTTGATTGTGATAAAATTCTACCAAATTGAAAATATCACAAATAAAAGCTGTGACGAAGAAGGTTGAATTTCACGATTTTCAGAGAGTTGACGGTTGCTGCGAGTCAATAATCAGTATTTTCAAAACCCATCCCTTCCGAGCTGAAAGTCCGAAAGATTTATTTAGTAGGCGCTTTCCGAGAATGCTGCGTTAGTGCAACGGGGTTGATAGACCTTAAGTGGCAAGTTTTCTTGCAATTTGAGTGGTACCGCGGATATATTATTCGTCTCAAAGTAAAACCAAAGGGTTTTGTTTTGGGGCGTTTTTTATTTGTGTTTTTTTGATTCTAATTCTCTTTTTGAAAGGATGAAAAGTATGGTCGAAAAATCATTTGAAAACAAATTAGTTGAGGTCGCAGAAAGAATTAAGGAATTGCGCGATATCTATGGATT
>JAZNLD010000069.1:0-3166 GCA_045578925.1 Clostridia bacterium | reverse complement strand
CCTTGAACTTAGTGTCAAGAACATGCTGAATGTTTTCCCAGATTGCATATGCATACGGGCGGAACACGCAGCAACCTTTAATGCTTGTATATTCAATCAGGTCAGCTTTCTTTACAATGTCAGTATACCAACGGGCAAAATCCTCATCCATTGATGTAATTTCTTCTACCAGCTTCTTTTCTTTACTCATAATAATTTTCCTCTCAAAACTTATTATTTATCTATTTTATTCTATCAAACAAGGCGCAATTTGTCAATTATTTAGCTCTTATTTTTATCAATCGTATTTGCGCTTGATTGACTTTAGGTAGGCGCTGTGCTATAATCATCCTATCAACACAAAAGAGGAACATTTTTATGAACAAAAGACTAAAAGGCACTCTTATACTTATGATTACTGCGATTGTCTGGGGTATATCCTTCGTTTCGCAGAGCGTAAGCATGGAGCTTATCGGCCCCAACACTTTTTGCGGAATAAGAACACTTATCGGCGCACTTTCCCTTGTGCCTGTAATTCTTGTAATGGATAAATCCAAAAAGAAAAAAACCGCAGAAACAACACACAACAAAAAGACGCTGATACTCGGCGGTATCGCCTGCGGAATAATTTTATGCATCTCGGCGACTATACAGACATACGGTATTAAGTATACCACAGCGGGCAAAGCCGGGTTTATAACCGCTATGTATATAGTGCTTGTCCCCATATACGGGATGTTTCTCGGCAGAAAAGTCCGACTCGTGACGCTGCTTAGTATACTTATCGCGGTGGTGGGAATGTATTTCCTCTGCATAAAAGAGGGGTTCAGGCTTGAATTCGGCGATTTACTCGTTCTTATATGCGCATTTGTATTCGCGCTTCACATTATGGCAGTCGACTATTTTTCACCGAAGGTTGACGGCGTTAAATTAAGTTTTCTTCAGTTTGCAGTCTGCGGAACGATAAACACAATCCTTATGTTTATATTTGAAGAGCCCGTTATGGCGGATATATTGAAATGCTCCGTTCCGATTCTTTACGCAGGTGTAATGTCGTGCGGTGTTGCATACACACTTCAGATTATCGGGCAGAAATATGCTGAACCGACCGTTGCTTCTATCGCGATGAGCCTTGAGGCAGTCTTCGCCGGTCTTGCAGGTTGGCTTCTTATCGGACAGGCAATGACACTTCGTGAAATTTTCGGTTGCGTACTGATGTTTGCAGCAATAATAACAGTTCAGCTCCCGGAAAAGAAAAAACTCGCAAAGTGATATAATTTTTATAAAAGGTGGTATACTTATGGAAAGACGCGATAAACATAATTATTATCTTGATATTGCGACAACCGTACTTGAGCGTGGGACTTGTCTTCGCAGAAACTACGGTTCTATTATAGTAAAAAATGATGAAATCATCTCAACGGGCTATACAGGTGCTCCCCGTGGCAGAAAAAATTGTATGGACCTTGGATTTTGCCGACGCGAGAAGCTTCAGGTACCCCGTGGTGAGAGATATGAGCTTTGCAGAAGCGTTCACAGCGAGGCTAACGCAATCATAAGCGCGCCCAGACGCGATATGATTGGTGCAACACTTTACCTTGCAGGTCGTGACTGTAAGACGGGTGAGCTTGTTCACGATGCGACAAGCTGTGCGATGTGTAAAAGACATATTATAAACGCAGGTATTTCAAAGGTTATTGTCCGCCGTGATGAGAATAATTATGAAATTATAGATGTTGAGCGCGACTGGATTGAAAATGATGATAGTTTAGGCGATATGCTGGGTTATTAAGAGAATGTGATAAAGCAGTACCTCTTGTTTGGGGACGGGTCATTTTTGTTACGCCTTCGGCTTACAAAAAACACCCACGTCCCCCAAAGTGCGTTTTAACAACTGTGTGCGAGCAGCAACTTCTTGTTTGGGGTTGATTTCCCCGGTAGCGGGGAAAATGTCCGGAGGACAAAAGGGGCCCGCCGCAGGAAGCGGAGGTCATTTTTGTTACGCCTTCGGATTACAAAAATTCCCGTCGTCTCCGCATACCACTCGTATTAAAAGGAGTGCTAAGTTTTATGATTTATAAAAATGTGACCGAGCTTATCGGCAAAACCCCGCTGATGGAGCTTTCGAATTACGAAAAAGAGAATAATCTTTCCGCGAAAATCATCGCCAAGCTGGAGCTTTTTAATCCTGCAGGCAGTGCAAAAGACCGCATTGCATCAAAAATGATTGAATGTGCCGAAAAGAAGGGACTTCTTAAAAAAGGCAGCGTCATTATTGAGCCGACAAGCGGAAATACGGGTATCGGACTTGCAAGTTGCGGTGCGGCAAAGGGGTATCGCGTAATACTCACCATGCCCGACACGATGAGCGTTGAAAGAAGGATGCTTCTTTCCGCATACGGCGCCGAAATCGTACTGACCGAGGGCGCGAAGGGTATGAGTGGCGCGATTGAAAAGGCAAATGAGCTTGCAGGAGAATATGAGGGAAGCTTTATCCCATCGCAGTTTGAAAACCCCGACAACCCCGCTGCTCACTACGAAACAACGGGCGTTGAAATATGGGATGATTCCGACGGCAAGGTTGACATATTTGTCGCAGGAATCGGTACGGGCGGTACAATCAGCGGTACGGGAAAATACCTGAAAGAAAAAAATCCCGATATTAAAATTGTCGGCGTTGAGCCGAGCGACTCCCCGCTTATCACAAAGGGTGTAAGCGGTTCGCACAAAATTCAGGGCATCGGCGCAAATTTCATTCCCGATACTTTTGATAAGGATATATGCGACGAAATAATTGCCGTTAGTGTTGAGGATGCCTATACCGCAGGTCGCTTTATGGCAGAGCGTGAGGGTATTCTTGTCGGAATTTCGTCAGGCGCGGCGCTCCACGCAGCAAAGGTTCTTTCCGAAAGAGAAGAAAATAACGGCAAAAATATAGTAGTTCTTTTACCCGACAGCGGTGAGAGATATTTAAGTAGTGAAATGTTTAAAAAATAACAAAACAAAGCGGGGGGGTTATAGGGATTATTTGTTTCTATGATAAATCCGTTAAAGGGGCGGAAGATTTTTCTGCCCTTTTTTAAAATTTTTTAAAAAAGTTATTGACAACTGCAAAATCATGTGTTATCATAGTATGCGTGTCACGGGTGGTGACAAACTAAATATGCTGGTGTAGCTCAATTGGCAG
>JAZNLD010000068.1:0-6542 GCA_045578925.1 Clostridia bacterium | reverse complement strand
TGACGAAATCGTGCTTCTGATGTTAAAATGTTCATGGGAAAATGACTCCTTTGATACATGTTTTTTGTCGTTATTAAACATTATATCATATTCAGAGTTCATTTTCCTTTTTATTTGTCACCCATCAATTGTATCACAACAAAAAATAAATTTTGTGCAATAAAATGGCGGAAGGTTATCCTCCCGCCATTTACCATTTATCTTCCACCTTTTATAAAATGGTCATTTATTCCCGTTATTCTGCGAACAAGCATACCAAGTTCATGCTTTCTGCCACCACATATAAGGACTGTATCCCCTTTTTTCATATTGGCAAGAAGCATTATTTCCTTGTCACGCTCATCCTTTTCCGCATTTATAACAAGCTTTGTTCCCTTTTTCATAGCATACTCGGTAAGGTCTGCATTATCAATATCAGTTGTTCCGAGAACTGCGATAAACGAACCGTTTTCAGATGCTTTATCAATGAGTTTTGATATATCTTCCCTCATTTTCGCACGGGTATCAATTATAAAGCGGACTCCTCTTATTTCAATTTCAGTTTTACTGCAGTTTTTATTCTTCCAACCATCAAAAGTCTTTACAGAAACACCCGTTTCCGACGCAAATGATTCAAATCCAAAAGGCACTTTATCTGCATCTATCTTTTCAAGTGCTGATACAATTATTTCGTCCTGCGAATTATAGAATATCTTTCCGCCTTTTTTTAGTCCGTCTGCAAGCATTTTTACATAGGCGTCGTTTTCACTCTGAATCATCGAAACTCTGCCTGTAATGACACACAAATCAGGCTTTATGACACGACTTAATACATCAGCAGGCTCATCGGGGCGGATTTCCATAACACAGTAATCATGATAAGGATGGAGGTTCTGCCATACGGCTGAATCAATATGATATTCGTCTTTCTGCGTAAGTGTTGCGTAATTACTTGAAAGAGCATATGAAATTTTCTCACGAAGCTCTGTTTTGCCGTAGCCTCCTGCGATAAGTACCATTTTAGCATCAAAACGCGAGCGCAGATAACTTGCCACCTTTTCATACGCACCGATGGGATTTTCGCAAACTATAGTCGTAACACCTTGCCATTCTTCTGTTGCAACAACGGCATTTGGAAACATAGCCTTGATAAAGAATTTTTGCTGATCATTCTCTTTTCCTCTTGCGAAGTAAACTGAACCGGCTGTAGTTGCAAAAGGACTTATGCAAAGTTTTGTAACAGGAGTATATTCACTGTTTTCAGGAGCATCTGCACAAATAATATTACAAACCTCGGCAAGTGAAACTTCTGATGACACAGGCTCAGGAATGTTCGCACGAATACGGTCGCACACATACTCACGGGCATCGCGCAGTTTGGGGCAATCCACACCGCCGTAGAAAGTGTCGACAGGCACTACGGTATATTTACCGCTGCCCATTTCGTCAAAAACGTAGGCAGGCATAAAATACTGAGTTGTCTTTATTTCATCACCAACGCGTTCCAAAACAAGCTGAAGAATACCTGTATGCTTACAAAGTTCCTTGACTTCATTTGTCACGAAATTACCCATTGAGAATACAAGCGGAACTACCTTTCCGCTTTTGGTCGTATAAGTATCAAAATGCTGAAGGCAATGTGTATGGCTTCCAACGATGTAATCAACGCCTGCTTCCGCAAGTTCAGGCAGAACAGTCATTTGCTGTTCATTGGGTTCAAGCTGATAATCAATTCCCCAATGTATATAGGCTATCACAAATTCTGCACCCATTTCGCGCGCGTATTTTACATCCGCATGGGCCTTTTCAGGAGAAAAATAGTTGAGAATATTATTGATACCTTCCTGTGTCCAGTAGTAATCATCCATATCGTTGTATCGGCTACCGTAAGAAAGAAATGCGATTTTAATTCCGTTAACCTTTACAAAAAGCACGCGGTCATCCCCGGGCAAAAATGCGCCTGTACGGAGGAAGCCATGCTTATCCATTGTTTCAAGAGTTTCAAAAAGCCCTGCCACTCCTGAATCACAGTTGTGGTTATTGGCATTCACAAGAACATCGTACCCTGCGTAGCGCACTGCATCAAGATAGCTTTCAGGACCGTTACAGTGATATTTAAGTCGGTCTCGGACGGGAATTACATGGTATTCACCTGCATACGGAGTCTGGTCAGATATAGTTGTTTCAAGATTACCGACAACAAGGTCGGATGATTTGAAAATCTTGCGTACGAACTGAAAACAGGGATGGAAAAAGCATGTATCTCCATATCTGTTTTTACGGCACATTTTGGGTTCGCACATAAGGTCGCCCGTAAGCGAAAGAAGGGCCTTTCCGCTTTCTCGCTGTGAGGGATCATAATAATAATTATCCTCTCCCTTTATATAGCGTGGAACATCACTCTTTTCATCCTGACTCCAAGGAAATGAAGGCGGAAAATCGTGTTCATAACGCAAATTTTCTTCGTTATAACCGTTGAGAAATGATATTTTATTGCTCATGGTTTTCTCCTCAATCTTTATACTCAATACTTTCAAGTGTCTGTCTGAAATTCGCACGAATGCTTTCAAGGTATTCTTTGCGGAGTTCTGCCTGTTCCGCAAGTTCTGATTCTGTAAGGCCTTCTGCCTTTTTCTTGTGTGCAAGTTCGTTTATACGGTCGATTTTCTTCTTGTCCATAATTACTCTCCTTTTACCTTTTCATTTCTATATAAGGCAGGTTAGTAAACCCACATTTTTTGTAAAGATTTATTGCAGGCTGATTTTCCTCTTCTACTTCCAGACGGAAAATACAGTCTTTATATTTTTCGGTTATAAAATCAAAAAATATTTTTCCTATTCCCATTCCGCGAAATTCTTCCCTGATGTACAAATCCTCAATCCAGATACACGGTTTTCCAAACTCGGTGGAAAAACTCTTTGCAAGCATTGCATAGCCTTGTATTTCATCTGTATTTTCAAGTATGTACCCTTCAAGATAAGGATTGTCATTGATACAGTTTTCTATATCACAAGAAAAGATTTCATCCGAGCCGTTTGTATATACGGCAGGTGAATTATAAAAAACTTTCATCATTTCAAGAACATCAGATTTGTCGCCTGATGTCATCACTCTTATTTTAGTTTCCATTTTCTGATTCCTCTTTATATAGTAATATCTTCTTGATTTTATCATAAGAACTATTCTTTTTCAACACATAAAAACGCATTACAGACCATTTTTTCTGTAATGCGTTTTCTTTATTTCATAAATGATTCTTTATTGTTCATAATAAATTGGTAATTTAATTCAACAAGGTCGTCTTCGTATTCGTAGAAAGCGTCATCACATTCGCCTAAAAATTCGTCGATTCTTTCTTCCTCGTTTTCATCGTCGGGAGTTAAAAACTCCTGTCTTTCTCCCCAATCAGCAGGGACTTTACTATCAGGGAATATGCTGATTGCTTTTTTGCAAATGTCCGCAGTTTTCAAAGCGCCTATTTTTTCAAATGACTCAACAAGCTCATTGGCAAAGTTTCCGCCTGAATTAAAGAAATACTGTGAAAAACCACCGTTATTAACTTCCATTTCAAGTGTTTGTGTGATATAGAATAATCTTTCGTTTTCATTTAACGATTCCATATTTTCTCCATAATCACACTTTTTACTTATGTAATCATCCATTTCAATTATGAATTCTTCTTTATCTTCGATTTCCCATATATTCAATAGTGTTTTTTCATTCACGATTCTGTATCCCTCATAAATTAAATTTTCTGTTTTTGCCTTGCCTTGTTCTGAATATATGACTGCAGTATCAATAAATCCGTATTTTTCATTATTGTACTTTGCAACATCTTCTGTATTTAATACCGTTGTTAGAAACGAATCAGGAAAGCTAATTCTTGTCCAACCATCACCGCTTTCAACAACCTCAAATTTTGTAACATCGTCAACAAACAGAGGCAAAGAGCCATTATATGCATCGTTTTTATCTTTTGCATAAGGATATTCCAACACTTCAAATGTTTCCGGATCAGCACCAATAACCTTCACAATTTCACCATCTTCAAGGTAGATGTATACTGAATTTTTATCCTTTGCATAGCGCATTTTTCCCTCATCAGCAATAATCTGAAATGTCGTCGGGTCGGCAGATTCGATCTTATTCCCCATAAAGTATACATTTTTATTATCAGATGCGAATTTTTCGTTTTCGTGTACTTTAAATTCATCTTTATTGACATCAATAGGCTTAACCCATCTGCCAACAGCCATATCGTATGTTACATAATTCCATGTGTCATTTTCATACACATAGCCAAGCTCGCCTGCTTCTTTTTTCATAATTTCAAAAATCCAGTTTATATAATTTGCTTCAAAAGCTCTGAGAACTGTAACGATGGCTTGTTCTGTAGTATATGTATCCTTAGGGGCAAACTTGTTTTCTCCAACACCGTTCATATAGCCTAAATTACTTATTCTCTGAACAGAACTCATTGCCCAGTCGGATATATCGCCTGAATCACTATACTCATACCAAACTTCTGTTGCTTCCACAGGTGCTATAACGTCTAGCGCTCGCACAATAATAGTTGCAGCTTCCTCACGGGTAAGTTTATCGTTCGGTGCAAATGAGGTTGCGGATTTTCCCTCAATAATATTATGATTATACAGAAGATACACTATTTCATTAGAACAGTCATCAAAAGGCTTTTTCGCAAATGGTGCTAATGCTTGTGTTCCGCCGTCTGTTTCTTCATCATACCAATTTTCAAAATAACCAGAGCTTATCATTAAAGTATATATCAGTTCACAAAAACTCTCGCGCGTAATAGGTTCTCTATACAAATATGTTTCATCGGCATCAATAAGGCCCATTCTATCAGCTTTCAAAATGCTTTTCACAGCCCAATCGCTGCAATCATACTCCGTTTCAGTATCTGCGCAGACTACTAAAGACGAGCAGATAAATATTAAAGATATAACTAATGCTAATATTTTCTTCATAGACCTACCCCCTTCACAAAATTCTTTAAAACCCGCGAGAATACTGGATTTTCTCGCATCCGATAGTATATGTAAATGCCATTTGTCCGTTACTTTATATTGTTATGCTTTTTAAAATATTTTCTCATACAAATCACACATAGCACACCCAACACAGGAAAAAGTCCTGCCACAAGCAAACCTACCCTCATGCTTACCTGTTCCGTGCTTACATTAAGTCTATTTGAAATTTCAAAGGCTAAGTCTGTAAGATTAAATTTATCCGATACAATCCCAAGCAACTGTGGTGCTACCGATGCTCCCAAATCTCCGCCAGCTGCCATAAGTGCATAAGCAGACACCCCTACATTTCCGATTTTTTCCTCCATATAAATCAAGGTTCCCGGCCATAACATAGATGTAAAAATTCCGGTTAGAGCACACGCCACTATTCCTATAACAGGACTAATCGATAAACCTGCAACAATGTAGCACACGCTTGCACCAATCATACCATAGAGTAAAATATCGGCTATATTTTTACCAATTTTAGAATATAGTGTTCTACCTGCTCCCAACAATGCAGCAAATAAAGCCACACCCATTACATCGCCATAAACTTTTGGAACACCTATTGCTTTTTCTATGAATCCCGATCCCCATTGAGACATCGTACATTCTGCCGCACCACCAAAAAAGATGCATAACACACATAATCCAATGCCTATGTCGAATATTTTCATGCCTTTTTTTTCATGGTCAAAGTTGTTCAGTGGCGGAAGCGGTGATTTTAATAACAACACAAATGCCACAAACGGTATTATAGACCAGATTAAAACCAACCACATCCACTTTGAACTTCCGAAACAAGCTAAAAACAATGTGCTTAATATTACTACAGCCACTACTCCCCAAGCGTACATAGAATGTAGCTTACTCATTTCCCGTTCGGGATTTTCACTCGGGATTGCCGCAATAACAGGACTTATCAAAACCTCACTCAACCCCGAACCCACAGAAAAAATTACCGTTCCTGTTAAAATCCACAAAAACGCAAGTTGCGGAAAGATACTCGGTAAAACTGCATATATAATTAAGCCGACAAAGGATATAAAAGGCGTTGACCTTACTGATTTATGTATATTGAAATATTTTGTAAAAAAGGTAAATACCAGGTCGACAAGTAATTGTGTAAAGAAGTTAATTACCACCAAAAATCCAAGCAATGTAAATGACAGATTATACATATCCTTGAATATCAAAAACAAAAGCGGTGATAAGTTCGCTGTTATGGACATTGTTATACCTGTCAGATAGCAAGCATTTTTTGTGATTTTGTATTTATCCAATTTTATCCCTCCATATATGCAATTTATGCCCCTGCTATTGCGACACATAAGGTTTAGATGCAGACCTTTTGGGTCGATATGCAAACTAAAAGTTTGCTCGATATTTTACTTCGTAAATCGATATGTTTTCGCTTTGCTCAAAACTCGATATGATATGAATTCTCGTCGCGTTAGCGACATATCGAGTGCGACAGCACATATCGAGTCATTTATGACATATCGAGAATTCGTCAGAATTCATATCGA
>JAZNLD010000067.1:0-1757 GCA_045578925.1 Clostridia bacterium | reverse complement strand
TATGTTGTCTTCCTAAGACCGCCTTGGCCTTCCGACTTCAACCCACTCATACAAATATGCACTCGGCCACTACCCCACTGCTAAGCATTGGCACAATGTAAATCCCGATGGACTCCACTTCACAATTTCCGACACAGGCTGGGGCAAGGCTCTTTGGGGCAAGCTCTACGGTCAGTGGCTTTGTGAAGCAGCACAGTTCACATATGACTTTGACAGATTCCATTCAGAAGATATCTTGCCGATGTTTGCTAAATACAACATCACAACATTCTGTGCACCACCTACAATGTATCGCTTCTTCATCAAAGAAGATTTATCAAAATATGACCTTTCTTCTATTGAATATGCTACAACAGCAGGTGAAGCACTCAACCCCGAAGTGTTCAATCAATTCAAAAAAGCAACAGGTCTCACCATCATGGAAGGCTTCGGTCAGACAGAAACAACCCTTTCTATTGCGAACTTTGTGGGCTCAACACCTAAAATCGGTTCTATGGGCAGGCCTTCACCTCTGTATGATGTAGTGGTGCTTGACCCCGACGGCAACGAATGTAAAACAGGTGACACGGGTGAAATCTGCATCCGCGTGAAAGATAATGTTCCATGTGGACTCTTCATTGGTTACTACCTTGATGAAGAAAAGACCAACGAAGTGTGGCATGACGGTTTCTATCACACAGGTGACCAGGCAACAATGGACGAAGACGGATATCTTTGGTATGTGGGAAGAATTGATGATGTCATCAAATCATCAGGCTACCGCATAGGACCTTTTGAAATCGAAAGCGTTATCATGGAGCTTCCGTATGTGCTCGAATGTGCAATCACACCTGTGCCCGATGAGGTGCGCGGTCAGATTGTAAAGGCTACCATAGTGCTTGTAAAAGGCACCCAAGGCAGCGACGAACTCAAAAAAGAAATTCAAGAATATGTAAAAACGCACACAGCGCCCTACAAATATCCAAGAATTGTTGAGTTTGTTGATGAACTTCCCAAAACAATCAGCGGTAAAGTAAGACGAGTTGAAATCCGTAAGAACGACTTGGAGAAAATGAGTAAGTAATTCTATACAAAGCATATAAACAAGGTGCTTTATGTGAAAAAGACCTATGTGACCTCTATATCTAATCATATCGGAGCGTTTTTGAAAGCAAGTAAATGCTTTTCGCAGCTTGGAATAAACATTACCCGTGTAAGTTACAATAAAGCGGTTGATTCACACACCTTGTTTATTGACGCAGAAGGCACAGAGGAACAATTAAAGAAAGCAGATATTGAGCTTGAAAAAATCGGTTATCTGCAAACGGGTACAAATAAAACAAGCGTTGTCTTAATAGAATTTTGTCTCCCTGATGTCCCTGGAAGTGTAACAAATGTACTTGAACTCATAAGTGAATTCAACTTTAACATCTCCTACATCAGTTCCCAGGAAAATGGAACAGATTATCAATATTTCAAAATGGGTTTATATGTTGATGATTTTGATAATATTTCGGAATTTTTAAAAGAAGCCGAAAAGCTTTGCAAGGTTCGTGTGATAGATTATAACAGTTCTGAAAAGGTTTATGATAACAGTATTTTCTACAGTACTTATGTTTTAGGATTGTCACAGACAATGGGACTTTCTGAAGAAGTGAACCGTAAGCTTTTGGTGCATGTTAATCTTGCAATGCAGACTCTTGATGAGCAGGGATTGTCTCCGTATCGTACATTTGACAGCATCAGTAAGTTCGCAGAGCTTTTAGGTGCTTCAAAAG
>JAZNLD010000066.1:0-2097 GCA_045578925.1 Clostridia bacterium | reverse complement strand
ACGGACACAACGACTTTTATAAGGCAGTTGCAAACGCTTCGACTGCATGGCTCTTTGGTGCTTGTGCAGTAAACTGCTCACTTTTGGGCATAGGTGAAAGAACAGGAAACATTCCGCTTGAGGCAATGGTTTTCGAATACGCATCTCTTCGCGGTTCGTTTGACGGTATGGATCCTACGGTTATTACAGAAATTGCTGATTATTTCAAAAATAATATGGGCTACAATATTCCGCCGATGACTCCTTTTGCAGGTGCGAATTTCAACTGTACAAGAGCAGGCATCCACGCAGACGGACTTTTGAAGGATCAGGAAATTTACAGTATTTTTGATACTAAAAGAATGCTTAATGTAAAACCCTCTGTGGCGATAAGCAATACTTCAGGTCTTGCAGGAATAGCCTATTGGATAAACGACCACTACAAGCTCAGCGGAGAAAAGTGTGTTGATAAGAAATCTCCGCTTGTTATTGCTCTTAAAGAGTGGATAGACCACGAGTATGAAAACGGAAGACATTCGATGCTTTCAACAAATGAAATCGAGCGCAAGATAGATGAACTTGCCTTGAATAACTTCTAAAATAAAGGACTGATATATATGGAACACAAGATACACTCGCTTGCAGATCAGGTGTTTGAACAGCTTGAACAGAAAATACTTACAGGCGAATTTGCCAAGGGCGAACTTTTTACCGAAATGTTTCTATCTAAAGAATTGGGGGTAAGCCGTACCCCTGTTCGTGAAGCACTTCGTCGTCTTGAGCAGGAGCATCTGATTGAGCTTTCTACAAAAGGTGCAAAGATAGTAGGTATATCAAAACAAGATATCCTTGATATGTACGAGGTGCGAATAAGAATAGAAGGACTTGCTGTACGCCTTGCTGCCAAAGTAATCAGTGACGAAGGTAAAAAAGAGCTTTGCGACCTTGTGGAACTTCAGGAATTTTATACACAGAAGAAGAATCCCGACAGTATCAAAAACATAGACTCTGAATTTCACGACGCGGTTTACCGCCATTCGGGAAGTATGGTTTACTATGAAATATTAAGCTCGCTTCATAAAAAGGTTGTCAAGTACAGAAAGGCATCAATCCAGAATAACGAAAGGTCTTTCCAGTCCGTGAAGGAGCATCGTGCAATATGTGATGCTATCATAAACGGTGACTGTGACCTTGCAGAAAGACTTACTATTGAACATATAAAAAATGCAAGAGAAAACATTCTTAATACGATAAAAGAGTGAAGGAAGGTGTAAAGACATGGGTCTTACAATTGCACAGAAAATAATACAGGCGCACCTTGTTTCAGGTGTGATGAAACAGGGGGAAGAAATAGCGCTTAAAATAGATCAGACTCTTACTCAGGATGCGACGGGTACAATGGCGTATCTTGAATTTGAGGCTATGGGTATACCGCGTGTCCGTACCGAAAAAAGCGTTGCGTATATTGACCATAACACGCTTCAGTGCGGATTTGAAAACGCCGATGACCATAATTTCATAAGCAGTATCGCAAAAAAACACGGAATTTATTTTTCTCGTGCGGGTAATGGTATCTGTCATCAGGTGCATCTTGAACGCTTCGGAAAACCCGGAAAAACACTTATCGGTTCTGACAGCCATACCCCGACCGGTGGCGGTATCGGTATGCTTTCATTCGGTGCAGGCGGTCTTGATGTTGCAGTTGCAATGGGTGGCGGTGAATATTACATCACAATGCCCAAGATGTACAAGGTTAACCTTACGGGAAAACTTCGTCCGTTTGTTACTGCAAAGGACATAAGCCTTGAAATTTTAAGAATACTTTCGGTAAAAGGCGGCGTAGGCGCAATCATTGAATGGGGTGGAGATGGAATAAAAACTCTCTCAGTCCCTGAAAGAGCGACTATCACAAATATGGGTACTGAACTTGGCGCTACAACTTCAATTTTTCCGTCGGATGAAATCACAAAGAAATTTCTTGAGGCGCAGGGCAGAGGAGAAGATTACATTCCCCTCTCAAGCGATCCCGATGCAGAATATGACAGGGTGATTGATATTGACCTTGGGGCGCTCAATCCTCTCATAGCGTGCCCTCATTCACCCGATAATGTGGTAGAG
>JAZNLD010000065.1:0-3927 GCA_045578925.1 Clostridia bacterium | reverse complement strand
CTACGCTTTCAAAATCCCTTCAGGACGATATCATAAACCGTACCGAACAGGCGGGATTCTGACGAGGTGCCTATGGAAAACAGTTCAGTAGTAGGCAGAATATTTGATATTCAGAAGTTCTCAACTCACGACGGTCCCGGCATCAGAACAATAGTATTTCTTAAAGGCTGTGTTTTGAGGTGTAAATGGTGCTGTAACCCGGAATCCCAAAGTTACCGTGCAGAACGAATGATATCGGCAGGTAAAACAAAGGTAGTTGGCTACGATACCACCGTCGGTGACGTGATTGATAAGATTGTTCGCGATATGCCTTATTATCGCAGAAGCGGCGGGGGAGTGACTCTTTCGGGTGGCGAAGCACTTTGTCAGCCCGAATTCGTAAATGCGCTTTTAAAGGAAGCAAAAGCGCGCGGAATTAACACGGCAATTGAAACTACCGCTTGTCTTCCTTTTGACGAGATGATTGCTCCTCAGCTTCCGTATCTTGATTACGTGCTTCTTGATATAAAGCATACGAATTCTGAAAAACACGAAAAGTTTACTACTATGCGTAATGAGCTTATTTTACAAAATGCCCGTAAAATTGCAGATTCGGGAGTAAATTTAACCGTAAGAGTTCCTACGATCCCCGGATTTAACGATACAGAAGAAGAAATCAGAGATATCGCACGATTCGCGAAAAGTCTTCGCGGTGTAAATGAAATTCATCTTTTGCCCTATCACCGTCTCGGATACGATAAGTATGTGGGACTCGGACGGGAATACCTTATGGGTGATGTTAAAACTCCGTCGGGTGAAAAAATGGAAAAATTTCGCCGTGTAGCCGAAAATGAAGGCTTGAAAGCAGTTATAGGCGGATAAGGAGGATGATGACTTGGATAAACTTTTTGATAACAAGCAGAGGATAATTCAGGAAAGCGTTCCCGGTAAACAGATCACACTTGCTCACATTATTGCTCACCCCGATCACAGTCTCTACCGTAAACTCGGTCTTGATCCAACGGTTGATTATTCTAAAAAATCCGCTATAGGCATAGTTACGATGTGTCCCAGCGAGTACGCAATCATCGCTTCCGATCTTTCTATGAAAGCATCGGGTGCAGAGGTGGGGTTTGTTGACAGATTTTCAGGAACTCTCATAGTTGTAGGTTCCGTGTCCGAGGTTGAAGCTTCGCTAATTGCAGTGGTTGAGTATGCCGAAAGAAAACTCGGATTCAACGTTTGCGAAATAACAAAGACCTGATTTTATGAAAAAGATGATTCTAATGGGCAGGAGTACAAGCGGAAAAACCACTTTGATTGAAGCTATCCGCGGAGAAGAACTTGTGTATAAGAAAACACAGTGCATTGATTACTCCGAAGATTTGATGGATACCCCGGGCGAGTACACCGAAGGGAATGACCTCGGCGGAGCTTTGGCGGTTTATTCATACGAAGCTGATGTTGTGGGGCTTGTGCTTAGCGCTACTGATGATTTTTGTGTGTTTCCTCCTGCGTGCGCGCCTGTTGCCAACAGACCTGTGGTGGGTATTGTTACTAAATGTGATGAGCGCGATGCCAAAGCGGAGCTTGCTGCAATGCGACTTGAGCTTTGTGGGTGTGAAAGAATTTTCTTTACATCGTCAAAAAACAGGGAGGGAATTGATGAACTTCTTGAGTATTTGAACGAATAACAACGAAAACCACAGCTAAAACCACAAAAACCACGTACAAAAACAAAAAGAAACCACAAATATCTTGAAAATACACTTGACAAACCCAATAAAATGTGGTATTGTATAAGTGTAAGATAAATTAATTCCAAAAATCCAAAATCACAAAGTGAAATACAAATCAAAAAGGAGACGAAAACAATGTCTGAGTACGAAATCAAAAAACAAATTTGTGAAATCGGTAAGAGAATCTACGACAAGGGAATGGTTGCTTCCAACGATGGCAACATTTCCGTAAAGCTCAATGACAATGAGTTCCTCTGCACACCTACAGGCGTTTCCAAGGGCTTTATGACTCCCGAGTACATCTGCAAGGTAGACGCTGAAGGAAAAGTAATCCAGGCATACGAAGGATTTAAGCCTTCTTCCGAAATTAAGATGCATATGAGAGTTTACAAAGAGCGTCCCGATGTTAAGAGCGTTGTTCACGCACATCCTCTCTATGCTACAAGCTTTGCTATCGCAGGTATTCCCCTTACAGAGCCCATTATGCCTGAGGCAGTAATCGCTCTCGGTTGTGTTCCGATCGCTGAATACGGTACACCTTCTACAGAGGAGATTCCCGATGCAGTTTCCAAGTATCTTCAGCACTTTGATGCAGTTCTTCTTGCAAATCACGGTGCACTTGCATTCTCCGATTCTCTCCTTGCTGCATACCACAAGATGGAGTCACTTGAGTTCTACGCTCAGCTCCTCTATCAGTCCAAGCTCCTCGGCGGCCCCAAGAAGCTCACTCCTGATCAGGTTGCTGGTCTTTACGATATCAGACGTCAGTTTGGTCTCAAGGGTAAGCATCCCGCTGACCTTTGCCCCAATACTAAAGCAGGACTTCCCAGCTGTCACACTTGCGGAGCTCGTAATGTTTGTAAGAACGACTCTGCTGACGACAGCGATATGATTGCTGAGATTACAAAGAAGGTACTCGCAGCTCTCGGTAAATAATCCGAATGGCAGCAAGTCTTGAAAAGCTTGTGAGTGATGCAGTGCGGGAAATTCTCGCAAACGGTAAAACTCCCATGCGTGAAAAAAAGAAGCTTGAAAATCTGAGCCTTGCCGATTGTAAGGTTTTGGCAGAAAAAGTCGAAGAAAAAGCTCGCGAACTTGGCGTTAACGCTGTTGTTGCAATAGCTGACGAGGGCGGAAACTTAAAGCTTTGCGAGTGTATGGACAATTCTTTTCTTGCAAGCCGCGATATAGCGATTAACAAATCTTATACTTCGGTTGCTTTGAAAATGTCAACTGCAAAGCTTGCAATTCTCGCCGCACCCGGTGGCCCACTTTACGGGATTCAGAATACAAACGGCGGCAGAATCGTAATCTTCGGCGGCGGAGATACTCTTGAGCTTCACGGCAAAATTTTCGGCGGTCTCGGCGTAAGCGGAGGAACTGCTGAGCAGGATACGGAGCTTTCCGCATACGGAAAGAAAGTGTTCGGTGAACTGTTCTTTTAAAAGTAACAGATAACATAAAATTATGTCGGTTTACCGACATTGGAGGTTCATATGACAGAACAGCAGAGAATAGAAGCTATTGTCCGTCAGGTTGTTGCGGGCATTAAGGGTGGCAGTTCTGCTCCTGCAGCTTCTACCCCTTCTGTGAAGGGTGCTATTCCCAAAACATCAAGAGTTGCACTTCTTACAGAAAAAGAGAAATTCGAAATTCGTGAGTACCCCATCCCCGAGCTTGGTGACGATGATATTCTTGTTAAAGTTGAAGGTTGCGGTGTGTGCGGTACAGACGCTCATGAATTTAAGCGTGATCCCTTTGGTCTTATTCCCGTAGTTCTCGGTCACGAGGGCACAGGTGAAATCGTTAAAATGGGAAAAAACGTAAAGAAGGACAGCGCAGGCAAGCCTCTCGCTATCGGCGATAAGGTTGTAACCTGTATGATCTTCAAAGACAATCCCGATATCACTATGTTCGACCTTAACAAGCAGAACGTAGGCGGTGCGGACGTTTACGGACTTCTTCCCGATGACGACGTTCATCTCAACGGTTGGTATGCCGATTATATCATAATTCGCGGCGGATCTACCGTATTTAACGTTTCAAATCTTGATCTTGATTCAAGAATTCTTATTGAACCTGCTGCGGTTCTTATTCACGCTGTTGAAAGAGCGAAGACAACAAATATTCTTCGTTTCAACTCCCGTGTAGCAGTTCAGGGCTGCGGACCTATCGGTCTTCTCTGTATCGCTGTTCTCAGAACAATGGG
>JAZNLD010000064.1:0-5261 GCA_045578925.1 Clostridia bacterium | reverse complement strand
ACATCTGAAGAAATGACTTTGCCATCTACTTTTACTGTAACTTCTGTGGCTGCAAAGGTCATAGTACAAGCAGACAATACCATTAAAGTGGTTAAAACAAATGCGAGAAATTTTTTCATTTCAATTCCTTCTTTCTTTTTTTATTAAAATTTTCATATATTATCTTTCATAAAACAATTTTCCGCCACCATCACAATTCGGACAGATTTGAGTACCCAATCCGTAGCATACTACGCATTTGTTATCATATATGCCAAGGGGATTTCTACCATAGCCTGTGCCGTGACAACCATTACAAGTTTGTTCGCCACGTCCCTTACATACGCTACAGGTATGACCTTGACACAGATCCTGACCGGCTCTTGAACATATAGAGCAATTAGATGCTCCAAAACCGGAATTTGTAGTATAAGCAATTGTAACAGTACCATCCATAACCCTATATTCCTGATTAAATGAAATGATAATTGTCACTAAATTTTTACCGCTTTTATATGCTTCAATAATGAGATCACCATCATTTTCAACAAAAGCTTGTGTCCAACCATTATTTTTAAGGGTGTTAATATAATCTGTTATAGCTTTACCGTTAAACACTTCATATGTATTATAAACCGTTTTATCCTCAGCGGTTCTGCTGCTATCAGCAGGAATTCCCGTTACGCTTGTAAATGAGGTGATGTCTGTGCCGGAATAATATTTTGAAGGTGAAGTGATTGTAACAATTCTTTGTGCTCCGTCCCATTCTACATTACAACCAAGTGCCTCTGCAACAAATCTTGCCGGAACAAGTGTTCTGCTATTAACAATCATAGGCGCAACATCCAAGGCTTTATCTACATAGTTAACAGACAGAGTATATGAATCTATGGCACATTCTACTGTTGCATATTTTTTTGTAGCGGTTATGCTTCTTGTTTTATCGTCCCATTTTACAGTTGCTCCCAAAGTCTCAAAAATAGCACGAAGCGGAACCATTGTTCTGCCTGAAATAATTTGAGGAGCGACATCTGAAGAAATGACTTTGCCATCTACTTTTACCGTAACTTCTGTGCCTGCAAAAGCTATTGTGCAAACAGACACTGCTAATAATACCATCAAAAAAACGGAGAAAAGTTTTTTCATTATAATTCCTTCTTCCTTAATAATTATATAACTTAGTTGTTACATAAAAATTTTACCAACAAAATTCCGTAAAAAACTTCTTTATTTAATTATATCATATCAGTGTTGTTTGTCAAGTCACAAAGAGAACGGTCACAAAGCAAAACAGGGACGTTATTACAACTCAAATTATGATGAAAGTCAACGGTTCTTTTGAAGCTTTTATAAAAAATACCCGCCTATATTATATAGACGAGCATTTTCTCTACTCAATTTTCCGCCGCATCCAGCATATTCTCAATAAAAATCCCGTAACCACGAGTCGGATCATTCACAAGGACGTGCGTAACCGCCCCGATGATTTTACCGTTCTGGATAATGGGAGAGCCACTCATTCCCTGAACAATCCCACCCGTTTTTTCAATAAGCGCGGGGTCTGTTACTTCTATTGCAAGTCCCTTTGTCGTGCTGCCGTAAGGCATGGAACGAAGGATTGATATTTTATATTCCTTGATTTCTCCGTCAATTGCCGAAAGAATAGTTGCGTCGCCTGATTTAACCTGACTTATAACTCCGATAGGGTACTCCTTGAAATACGACGTGAATGCAGGGAATATGTCTCCGAAAATCCCTGCCTCGCAGTTTTTTGTGACAGTTCCCGAAATTTCATCAGCACCCTGAAAACTCCCTTTTATCTGTCCGGGCGCACCGCGTTTGCCTTTTTCAATTCCGATCACTCCGCACTTTTCAATCGTTCCGCTTGCAACCTCAAACAACACTCCCGTATCGCTCTCGCTTATGCCGTGCCCTAACGCACCGTAGGAATTGGTGTCGGGGTCAATATACGTCATTGTGCCGACACCTGCACTGCTGTCGCGCACCCACATACCGAGCCTCAGAATGCCTTTTTCATCATCACGGACGGGGGAGAGTTTTACCTCTCTTATTGAATTGTTGCGCCGTATTGTAAGGACAGTGCTTTCTTTTAACAAAGAGGGAACAGCCTCACTGTTTTTCGGTTCAGTTCCGTTGATTTCAAGTATTACGTCACCGGGCAGAATTCCTGCCTCCTGCGCGGGGGATATTTCTTTGCCTTCTGATAATACGGGTGCAAGGTCGGTCACAATCAAACCTTTATTATGAAGTCGTATTCCTATAAGGTCGCCTGATGCATAAAGGCTTTCACTCTCGGTGACTTTAAGTCTGATTGTCCTTATGGGAATGTTTCCCACGGTCAGTTTTGCGCTGTATGTTCCTGATTTTATCGGCGTGACTTTGTCGCCTTGTGCCGATGCACACACATCTTCGGGGATTCTTCCTATTCGTACACCAACACCGAGCGAAGAACTGTGTACCTCGTTTTCATACATCGTAATATTTGCAGGAAAAGAAAATAAAATATCGGTATAAATAATGCCTGTCGATACGAAAAGAGACAAAAGACAACATAGAATTTTCTTTGAAAATTTCATAACACACACTCCTGCGTTTATGTTGCCTTTTGCCCTATAAATTATGTAAGGAAATTACTTCTTGTATTCTTCAAGACTTTTAAAAACGAAGCCTTCCTTGCGTGCGTAGTCAATTATATCGCCGAGTGCATCGGAATTTCCCTTTGAAACTGCGTGCAGAAGAAGTACGCATCCGTCGTGGAGTCCGCTTGTCACCTTTTCAAAAGCGTCTTCCTTTGAAACATCGTCATTCCAGTCAACATATGCCTGCGACCAGAAAACATTTGTGTAACCTAAATCGCGGGTTAGTGCAAGTGTGCGCTCACTGTATTCGCCTCTTGGTGCCCGTAAAAATTTTGTATGCTCACCGCATGCGCCGTACACAAGTCTGTCAAGTTCAAACAGCTCTTCCTTCAATTCTTCGTGGGAAATTTCGGGAAGCGACGGGTGATTCAGTGAATGATTACCAACAATATGCCCATCATTTTCCATTCTTTTTACGAGGTCGGGATTTTCTTTCACATACTGCCCCGTCACAAAAAATGCCGCCTTCACATCCTTTTGACGAAGTGTATCTAAAATAAGTGCGGTGTAGCCTTTTTCATACCCCTCGTCAAATGTCAGGTAAATTGTTTTTTCTTCACAGTTTTCTTTGTAAATGCAATCATATTCCTCCATCAGCTTTATCTGATACGCACTGAATTCAGGCCCGTTTTGAGTTCTGCGAAACCCCCAGCCTTCTTTTTTGTTTGAGAGCTTTTCATATGAATTCATACTGCTTCCCGTAGTGACAGAATAATTACACCCTGACAAAAACAAAACAAGACCTAAAAACAAACAAAATTTTTTCATAAAAAAATACCTCGGAATAAAAAATAGCACTATGACAATTCATAGTGCTATTTTATTCACATATTTATTTTATATGCCTTATTTCTTTTCAGTATTTCTCCACCAAGCCCAGAAGGGAGCAGCGATGAAGAGTGAAGAATATGTTCCTGCTACGATACCAACAATAATGGGAAGAGCAAATTCCTTGATAGAGTCAACACCCATCGCATAGAGAACACCGATTGTAAGAAGTGTTGTGATAGATGAGTTGATTGCTCTGTAGTAAGAATTTGTGATAGCATTATCAGCGATTTCGTTATTTGTTGTGTTCTTCTTTGCAAGACGAACATTTTCACGAACGCGGTCAAATACGATGATTGTCGCATTGATTGAATAACCTACGATTGTAAGGATTGCCGCGATGAAGCTTGTGCTTACATTGAACTGGAAGATTGAGTAGAAGCCAAGCATGATGATAACGTCGTGTGCAAGAGCGAGAACTGCGCTTGTACCTGAACGGAAATCAAATCTCCAGGTGATGTAAAGAAGCATAAGAACGATTGCAAGAGCAATAGCCTTAAGAGAGTCTGCGATAAGACGGCCGCTTACGCTACCTGAAACCTTATCATTTGCAAGGACGTGTTTCTGTTCAAGCTTGTACTCTTTCTTAACAGCTTCGATAAGCTTGTCGCTTTCCTCGTTTGTAAGTTCAACTGTCTTGATAGAAACGCCGTTTTCACCTGTCTTCTGAACAGTGATGTCGTTTTTCTTTACAGTTTCTTTAACGATTTCGCGAAGCTTTGCTTCAACGTCTGAAGAAAACTTTGTCTTGTCAAGGTCGAACTGAATTGTTGTACCGCCTGTAAAGTCAATACCGAAGTTAAGTCCTCTGAAGCAGAGGGAAACGATGCTTACAACGATAAGAACGATTGAAATTGTGAAAAAGATTTTGCTTTTAGCTGTGGGTGACTTAATCATTATGCATCCCTCCTTTTAGATAAACCGTAAAGAGCAGGGTTTTTAATACCAAAGCCCACGATCTGCTTGAGTAAGAACTTTGTAAGAGTTACTGCTGTAAGCATACTTACAACAACACCGATGAAGAGTGTGATTGCAAAGCCCTTAACTGTACCTGTACCGAAGAGGTACAGTACGATAGATGCAATAATAGTAGTAATGTTAGAGTCGATGATTGCAACGAGCGCACGCTTGAAACCGCCGTTTACAGATGCACCAACACTCTTACCTGCGCGGAGTTCGTCCTTAATTCTTTCGAATATAACAACATTAGCGTCAACTGCCATACCGATAGAAAGGATAACACCGGCGATACCGGGAAGAGTAAGTGTAACGATTCTCCATGAAGGAACGAAGAAACCTGCCATAATAAGTGTTATAAGTGAAACGTATGCAACAAGAGATACGCTTGCAACAACACCGGGAAGTCTGTATACGATAATCATGAAGAGCATTACAAGAAGAATACCGATAAGAGCAGCCTTGAGTGATGTCTCAAGGGCAGTTGAACCGAGAGTAGGACCAACGCTGCGGAGTTCAGCATCTTTAAGTGCGAAGGGAAGCTGACCTGAGTTGATAAGTGTTGCAACTGCACCTGCGCTTTCGCTGTCATACTCACCTGTGATTACACAGCTTTCAGAATTGATAACTTCCTGAACTGTGGGTGACATCTGAACCACACCATCAAGAGCGATGGCGATGATGTTCTTACCAGCTTCAGCTTCTACAGCAACCTTTGTTGCTTCAGCAAACTTCTTCTGACCCTTCTTTGTGAAGGTGAGCTGTACGTAGTGAACATTGCCGCCTGCTTCTGATACGGGACCATAAAAAGTCGGATCGTAGCCATGTCGTTCTGTG
>JAZNLD010000063.1:0-9097 GCA_045578925.1 Clostridia bacterium | reverse complement strand
TCTTTTGGAGCGGAAGAAATAGTTCAGTATGTTTATGTAAATGGTGAAAAGGTTGTACAGGCGCCTCTTGGTACTTCTTCACTCCGAATCAATAACATCAGACTTTTTGCGAAAAATCCCACAGAAGTAACATACGACAACTGGTCAATGACTCTTTACAACCACAATGCAACTCTTGATGCTATTGCTGACGCCATTGCAGAATCCAGCGACAGAGGTACATACTGGAAAGAAACTTCAATTATTGCAACAGATGCAGATGATTTCTTTACTCTTTGCGGTACTGTAAAGCAGTCTCTCAGCGCAGAACTTGATAATTCAAAAATTTACTGTGGTATTTACAGCTCAAACGGAACTCTTCTTGATGTTGATGTTGTAGATTACACAAGCGAGTATGAATCAAAAGAATTCTACAAGAGCTACAATGGTGTTAGACCTACTACTGCAAGACTGTTTATTCTTGAAGAAAATCTTGAGCCTCAGGCAGAAGCGAAGGCCGTTGTAATTCCTCCGAATTTCAGCGGAGAAGATATAAAAGTTCTTGCAATCGGCAACAGCTTCTCTCAGGATTCTGTAAGATATCTTGCTGAAATCGCTGACGCTGACGGAATAAATCTTATTCCTTACAACGCTTATAAAGCAGGCAGAACACTCAAGAATCACTATGACGCTTGGGTGACAAATGAGGCAGGATACTACCGCGTTGAACCCTACGGTGTAAGCAACGGTCAGAACAAATCATCAAAAGAACTTGTTGAAATGTATGACTGGGATTACATTATGCTTCAGGGTACTACACATCATCCCGAATATGATGCAGGCCTTTGGGGCGTGGATCCTGCAGATACCAATAAATACTGGTCAACTCTTGCAAACGGAATTGAAGAATCTGCTCCCAACGCAAAACGTCTTGTTCATGCAACATGGGCACCGATTGATTACTTTGCAGGATATACAAACGACGGAATGTTCGCAGACGGTGAACCTGATGCGCGCGGTGCATACCTCAAGGCGCTTCTTCCTAATCAGCAGATTGGTGCAGACATATTCTCAACAGAAACACGTGCCGATGGTGAAAAGGCATATATCCCCACAGCAGTTGCTGTTGACTATCTTGTAAGACATTTCGGATTCCCCGAATACGAGGGCGAGCGCGATGCTGACAACAAGTACGACAACTCTGCAACAACAAGAGGTATTTACAGAGATACAACTTGTCATCTTACCGATAATGTTGGTAAGGTTCTTGCAGGTCTTGTATGGTATGAAATGATTACAGGCTTCCCTGCAACAGAAAATGCTTATACAAGAAGCACACTTTCCAATTCTGATATGCAGAAGCTTAAAGAAGCAGCACACTATGCTTGTCAGAACTATGCAACTTATGATCCGAGTGAAATAACTCCTGCACTTCCTGAAAATGTTTCAGCAGAAGCAATGCGAGTTAAAAATGGTGCAAAGGCAATTGTCACACTCGTTCACGATGATGGTGCACAGGAAACTGCACAGTATCTCAGCCGTGAATTTGAAAACTACGATTTGCAGGGTACTATCGGTATGATAGGTAAGAATATTGACTCTGATTTCGAAGTTTCAGCCTGGACAGATATTCTTAATAACGCCGGCGGCAGACTTAATCTTGCCAGCCACAGTTACTATCACCGTTACTTCGGTGAGTCTGACGAAGCAGAATCAGGAACACTTTCAGACGGAACAAGCTATAGCTACGAAGCAGGTCATATGACAAAGGACATCGCAAATGAAAGAACAAGAATTAACTCTCTTTTCCCCAATGAGCGTGTTCTTACTTTCATCAAGCCCGGTGTAACATATCCTGAAGGCAAGCCTCAGGTAAGTGAAGCTGCGCTTAATATGATTAAAAATAATTATATTGCGATGAGAAACACAGGTCAGGGTAGAGATACACTTCCTCCTGCAGACTACTACAGCGTGAAGAGCCTTATGGCGGAAGCAGGTCAGGGTTATCAGTACTGGATTAATAATTTGTCATCAACAATAAATAACGAAGGTATTCTTGTATACCTCTTCCACGAAATCAAGGATGCTTCAACAACATCAGGACTCACTGTAACACAGAGCGATGTTTCCACATTCCTCAAGGAACTTGGAAGAGTTACATCAAACGGAACAGTATGGACTGCAAAGTTTGACGAAGCAATGCAGTATACTAAAGAATATAATGCAATAAAGAGTATTGTTGCATTAAATCATATCGGCAAAAACTATCTTACAGTAGCTGTAACAGATAGCGTAAGCAAAATTGATACTGCAATTACTTCAGGCAAATATGCAGGTCGTGATATGTACGATTACCCCATAACAGTTAAGACAGAAATTCCTTATAACTGGGATTATGTAAAGGTTGCACAGAGCTATGACAACCGTGAAGAAATCGTAAAAACATTCGTTGAGGACGGCGTAAGATATGTTTATGCTAATGTTGTTCCCGATGAAGATGCTGCTAAACTTACACAGGCAACAGCAGACGAATACAACGCTCAGTAACAGCCTGGGCAAAAAGGTTAAAACAGAATTATTTACAAAATGCCGTCCTATGTATTCAGGACGGCATTTTTGTAATTTTTTTTCTTGTTTTATATGACTGTTTATGATAAAATATAAAAATAGAGGATTATAGCCTTGGATGAGGTATTTGAAATGAAAATAAACGAAAAAAATATTTTATTGCACAGCATTGCTGATAATGCTGATTTTCACACTCCGCTGATGCGTGATTTTTTGGCGGATTCATATACAAATTGTGAAAAATATGCTAATGGAATGGATGTTAAAGACAATCCGCTTCCTATAAAATTTTCGTGGAATAGTGATAAAAATTATCGCTATGAACTTAAAATCAGCGAAAATGCTGACATGGCAAATCCGTGGGTATTTGAAACGGATGAAAGTAGTTACGATGTCTATAACCTGAAGATAGGAACAAAGTACTACTGGAGTGTTGATGCCATTGAAAATGGCAAGGTTGTATCCACTTCAACTGTTGACAGCTTTACTACAATCGATGCGCCTCCGAGAAACCTTATGGTAGAAGGAGTAGTTTGTAATGCAAGAGACATCGGTGGATGGAAAACTACAGACGGAAAGAAAGTAAAGCAGGGGCTTATATTCAGATCAAGTACTCTTGATGATTATGACCCCGTTACAGGCGAAATGAGAGTTTTTGTTGAAGAAAACGGAAAAAAGCGAATGAAGCTTCTCGGAATAAAAACGGAAATAGATTTCCGTGTGGATAACGGTGAGGATCAGAATTATCCTCCTGATGGTAAGACAGAAAGCTGTCTTGGAGACAATGTAGAATATTATCATTGCCCGATAAAAGTCGGCCCGGAGAATTATCTTAAAAGTATAGAATCATTTAAAACGATTTTTAAGATATTTGCAGATACAAGCAAATATCCTATTACATATCACTGCGCCGTTGGTGCAGACAGAACGGGTGCAGTAACATATCTGCTCAATGGTCTGCTTGGCGTGGAAAAAGAAACTTTACTAAAAGAATATATGCTGACGAATTTTTCAAAGCAGTATAAATACAGACCGCCCATAAATGAGGGGTATGTTGAAACAATCAATAATTACAAAGGCTCAACGCTTCAGGAAAAGATTTATAACTACCTTGTTATGGAAATCGGTATTCCGTCAGCAGACCTTGACTTTATTATCAATTATCTTACAGAATGAAGAATCAGAGAGGGAGACTATTATGAAAAAAATTAAAATTGGTTGGGCAGAAGTTAGTATGGTACCTGAAAAAAAGGTTTCACTTGCAGGTCAGTTCTTTGAAAGAATATCCGAATATGTAGAAACACCTATTACCGTAACTGCAATGGCTGTTGAATCTGATGGTAACCAGATGATTATATGTTCATGTGACCTTGTAGGAATTGGTTCAAATCTTGTGAAACTTGTTCGTGAAAACCTCAAGGATTACGAGGATATAAATCCTGATTCCGTTATAATCAGTGCAACACACACTCACACATCTATCAAGTACGCAAGAAAAGAAACAATAGAGCTCGACAGTTCGCTGAATATTCTTACAGAATTGATGCCCAAGGACAAAAAGTACGTTGAACTCGTAAAAACGGATGATGATGTAATGCAGGATGATGAAGCTCTCATCTTTATCGCAGACAGAATTACAGAAGCAGTTAAAAAAGCGTGGGATAACAGAAAAGACGCTCTTTTCTCAAATCAGTTCGGACGAGCTGTAGTTGGTATGTGTCGTCGAGTTTGTTATAATGATGGCAGCGCGAAAATGTGGGGCGATACAAATAGCGCGACATTTACCGAACTTGAAGCAGGTAACGATAGTGGTATTGAGCTTCTCTATACATTTGACGAAAATAAAAAACTTACCGGCGTAGTTGCAAATATTGCCTGTCCTTCACAGGTTGTTGAACAGCGTAGCTTTATTTCATCTGACTATTGGGGAAAGATAAAAATCCTTCTTCGTGAAAAATTCGGTGAAGATTTATTTATTCTCGGATTATGTGCACCTGCAGGTGACCAGTGTCCGAGAGATATGATTCGTTGGATCGATCCCGAAACTCCTATTGATGACCCCAATGTTATAAGAGAAAAGGTGCTTCCCAGAAAGGCAGATCCTTCTATGTATGACATTAAGGGAACATGGAAAATAGGAAAGAGAGTTGCAAGAGAAATAATTGATGTTTTCGAAGAAATTGAGGATGCCGATATTCAATCAGAAGGCATTTTGGAACACAAAAAGTTAACTCTTGATTTGCCTGTAAGACGCGTTACACCTTCCGAGTATCATAATTCTGTAAAAGTTGTAAAAGACTATTTTGATAGCGTGGAAACAATTAACTTTGCTGATAACGCTGCAATGTTTGTTTATGCAGGTACTATTTCAAGATATAAAAAGCAGGAAGAATACAATGTATATCCTGTTGAGATACATATTGCACGCCTTGGAAACATTGCTTTTGCAACAAATCCCTTTGAACTTTTCCTTAACTACGGAAACCAGATAAGAGCAAGAAGTAAAGCTCATCAGACATTCCTTCTTCAGCTCACATGTGGTGACGCAGGATACCTTCCCACCGAAAAAGCAGAGCAGGGTAGTCACTATTCTGCATATGTTTCAAGTGGATCAACAGGTCACGAGGGTGGCGACATTCTTGTAAGAAAGACTCTTGAAGAAATAAATAAAATGTTTTAATAAGTAATCTCAAATTTTGCGATGTATTTTTGAATCGGAGTGATATGCTGTGAGTATAAAATATCAGATGATGCGATTCCCGGAAGGAAAAGCAAAAGCAGTTACGCTCAGTTATGATGATGGGTGCAGACAGGATATTCGTTTTTCTGATGTGATTTCAGGATACGGGCTCAAGTGTACTTTTAATTTAACCGGAAGAGCAGGGGTGGAAACCCAGCTTAAGAAGGAGGAAGTACAGGAATATTTCCTTGATCGTGGTCATGAAATTGCTGTACACGGTGCGTGTCATCGTGCACCGGGACTTCATCGCCCAATTATTGCTATTCAAGATGTGCTTGAATGCAGAATGGCACTGGAAGAAAAGTATGATATGATTATCAGGGGAATGGCATATCCCGATTCAGGTATCAGAAGAATGCTTGATATAACATCTTACGAAAAGATAAAAAATAATCTGAAAGATCTGGATATAGTCTATGCGCGTACTCTCGGAGGGGATAACGATTCTTTCAATATGCCTTCCGATTGGTATGCATGGATGCCTACGGCGCACCATAAAAATCCACAGATTTTTGAGTATATAGAAAAGTTTCTGGAACTGGATGTTTATAATGCCTACATATCAAATCGTAACCCAAGGCTCTTTTATATGTGGGGCCATTCTTTTGAGTTTGACCGTGACAATAACTGGGATAAACTTGAAAAAATTTGTGAAAAACTTTCAGGGCACGACGATATATGGTACGCTACCAATATTGAAATTTATGAATATACCAATGCTTATAATTCATTGGTTTACAGTGCCGATGGAAGCCGTATATATAATCCAACACTCTATACCCTGTGGTTTGAGATAAATAAGGTTATGTATACTATAAAACCCGATGAAATTGTAAAGATTGAAGAAATTTAAGGAGGTAATAAAATGAGATTTGAAAGCGCAAAAGAAATTTACGCAAAATTAGGTGTGGATGTAGAAAAGGCACTTGAAACAGTAAAGAACATCCCCATCGCTATGCATTGCTGGCAGGGTGATGACGTAATAGGCTTCGACAGTATAGGTGAACTTACCGGCGGTATTCAGACAACAGGTAACTATCCCGGCAGAGCAAGAACTCCCAATGAGCTTATGGCTGACCTTGATAAAGCAATGAGCCTTGTTCCCGGCAAAAAGAAAATCAATGTTCACGCCTGCTACGCTGTATTCAACGGAGAAAAGGCAGACCGTGATGCTCTTAAGCCCGAGCATTTCAAAGCGTGGGTAGACTTTGCAAAGGAAAGAGGAATGGGTATAGACTTTAACCCCACATTCTTCTCTCACAAAATGGTAAAGGACAATCTTACACTTTCTTCTCCCGATGAAGATGTAAGAAAGTTCTGGGTAGAGCATGGTAAGAGATGTGTTGAAATTTCACAGTATTTTGCAGAAGAAACAGGGATTCCCTGTGTTATGAACATCTGGATTCCCGACGGCTACAAGGATATTCCCGCAGACCGTCTCGGACCGAGAGTGAGATTCAAGAAATCACTTGACGAAATCCTTTCAATTCCTTACGACAAGGAAAAGGTTTATGTATGCCTTGAATCAAAGGTATTCGGTATCGGTATGGAATCATATACAGTAGGCAGTGCTGAATTCTGTCTTAACTATGTAAATCAGAAGGGAATAACACCCCTTATGGATAACGGACATTATCATCCCACAGAAGTAGTATCTGACAAGATTGCGGCAATGCTTCCCTTCCACGAAAAGATTGCTCTTCATGTAACCCGTGGCGTAAGATGGGATAGTGACCACGTAGTTCTCTTTGACGACGAAACAAAGGAAATTGCAAAGGAAATCGTACACCACAATGCAACAGACAGAGTATTTATCGCAACAGACTACTTTGATGCATCAATCAACCGTATCTCTGCATGGGTAACAGGTATGAGAAGTGTACAGAAAGCACTCTTAAACGCTCTTCTTCAGCCCGTAGATACTCTTAAAGGTCTTCAGGATGAAAACCGCCTTACCGAGCTTATGGTGCTTCAGGAAGAACTTAAAACAGCTCCCTTTGGCGATGTGTGGAACGAATACCTCAAGCGCGAAGGTGTAGAAAGCGATTACATAACAACAGTAAAGGAATACGAAAAAGAAGTACTTTTGAAGAGAAACTGATAAAACATTGTGCTATGAATATATCAATAAGCGATGTGAATTAAATGTATAAGTACGAAACACATCTTCATACTTCGCCCGTCAGCAAGTGTGCAGTAGCAGGAGTAGAAGAAACTTTAAAATTTTATAAAAGCATTGGCTATGATGGTATTTTTGTAACCAATCATTTTCTTGATGGTAACATAAATATTTTAAGCACCGAGCCTTATGAAGACAGAATAAACTTCTATTTTTCAGACTATGAAAAGGCTCTTGAGCTTTCCGGGGAAATAGGAATCAAGGTGTTTTTAGGCGTTGAAATAACCTACGGAGGAACAGATTTCCTTATATACGGATTGGATAAGGAATGGTATCTTAATAATCCGCAGATAATGGATATGAAAAAAAGTGAAGAATTACAGTTTTTCAGAGACAATGGTGCGCTTGTCATACAGGCGCACCCGTATCGTCGTGCGGAGTATATTGACCATATAAGGCTTTACCCCGACCAGATAGACGGCGTGGAGGTTATAAACGCCTCAAGAAATGACTTTGATAATAAAATGGCAAAATTGTTTGCCGAAAACTACGAATTGCTGGAATTTGCGGGATCGGATAACCATAGTGCAGGCGCGAAGAAGAAACTGGCAGGAATGTGTTCTGAAAATCCTATCCTGAATGAGCAGGAGTTTGTTGAACTCGTAAAAAAAGGAAAAATGGAAATCTTCACGCAAGAATTAGAATGAGGAAATGATTATGAAGAAAATTAGACTGCTATTGACTGTTTTCTTTATCATTGCATTGTTGGGAGTGTGTGTGAAAATCGCAATGATTTTTTACCCATGGATAATTTTGCCTGTGGAAAGTACTCCTGACACATTGACCATTGTGAAAAATGGTGGTTCTCATATAGAAAAAATAATTCTCAAGCAGCATTTAGACGATGAATGCTGCGAATATGAATTAGAACTCAAATCCCCTTTGTATGAGTGCAAACCTCAGGAATACCCTATGCCGATAATAAAAAATGGTAGGGTAGAGGTTGTTGTTGAATTTGATGACGCTGTGCTCACAGACGGGAAAAAGAGTATAAAAGTTATTTATAACGATGCAAAATCATTGTGCGAAAAGGGTTTGCTCATATATTCGGAAGCGAATCTGACAGAGTCTGTTACCATCGAAAATACTGTGTATTACGACCAGTATATACATATAGTTTCAGGCGATGAGAAAGAAACTTTCAAGGAAACCGCAGGAGAATCAGATTGGAAGCCCTCAGGTGATGACAGGAATCCCAAAAGTAAAGTCAAAAAAGATATGTCAACTGATTTTCCTGATTTTAAGGAATGGAAAGAGTTAAATGAATGGGAATTTTTGTCCAACTAAACAGTTTTGGGCTGATTTCCCCGTCAGTGGGGAAAATGTCCGAAGGAAAAATGGGGGCGGTTTTTGTGCAAACTTGCGTGCTTTAAATACCAAAATAATGAAAGTATGCATAAAAACTTTGACCCTGTAAATAATGTCTTGTGTGATTTTTTTAAAACTTTTAAAAAAAATAAAAAAAGCTGAAAAAGATATTGACAAAATAGTTTTATTTTGGTATACTCTTAAAGTCGCAAGTGCGGGTGTAGTTCATTGGTAGAACACCAGCCTTCCAAGCTGGATAGGTGGGTTCGATTCCCATCACCCGCTCCACTTTTTTGCCACAAAATAAATGTGCCTGTAGCTCA